>CAZJOB010000032.1:7149-8560 GCA_964547435.1 uncultured Desulfatiglans sp.
AAGTACATATCCTATCCTGGCCAGTTCTTTATTAATTCTGGGAAGATATTCCTCTTTTATAAATTTTACGCCTCCGGTGTCGGGCGGTGAATGGTCGGAATACACGAGAGAGATTTTTTTCAACTCTGATTCCGGTTGAGCAATTGATAACTGAGCCCAGATTAAAACAACAGCCATTACTATTAGTAAGTAGATAAATTTCTTCATGTTTACCCCCTTTAAATTTTTCGAATAATTATCTGGTTTTAAAAACCTGTTTTTCAATAACATTCAGCAACTCCTGCGGCTGAACAGGCTTGGATGTGTAATCATTCATGCCCGCCGCAATACAGCGTTCTCTATCGCCCTTCATTGCGTGCGCCGTCATGGCAATTATGGGTATATTGCGGTCGATAACATTAGACCGGTTATCCCTTATTCTTCTTGTTGCCTCAAATCCATCCATCACCGGCATCTGAACATCCATAAGCACGACGTCATATCTGAATTTTTCAAGAGCGCTTATTGCCTCTTTTCCGTTTGCAGCCACATCGCCCCGAAAACCGAATTTTTCGATCATACGCAAAGCGATCTTCTGGTTGACTATATTATCTTCCACAATGAGAATCCGAACCCTGCTTTTTCTGGCGTCGGAAATTGAATGTTTGGTGATGATTGGGATTGTCTTTTCAATGTCTTTTTGCTGTTTATTGCTGAATATTGTTATCAGACAGTCATATAACTGCGATCTTCGAATAGGTTTAGTCAGATATGCCGCGAAACCGATCTCTTTCATTCTGGAAGCCTCCCCTCTAAGACCCTGAGAGGTGAGCATAACCATAGAGATATCCCTGAGAAGCGGATTTTCCTTTATCCTTTTTCCCAGCTCTGCGCCATCCATTTCAGGCATTCTCATATCAATAACAGCGCAGTCAAAGGGGGCATTGACTTTAGCGACGGCATTCATCAAAGATAATGCCTTATCTCCTGTATTCGAGGTATCACAGGAGCAGTCCCAGGCCTCCAGATAGCCCCTGAGGATTTCCAGATTTGTCATGTTGTCGTCAACAAGTATAAACCTTTTTCCTCTGATGTTCGGAGGGGTCTCTAACTCTTCTTTTTCGGCATTGGGTTGTTTTTCAAAAAGGGCGGTAAACCAGAATGTCGATCCCTTTCCGATTGTACTTTTCACACCTATTTCACCATTCATGAGAGCAGCGAGTCTCTTTGATATGCTAAGGCCCAGGCCAGTGCCTCCATATTGACGAGTAGTAGAAGAATCGGTCTGCTTGAAAGACTCGAAAATAGTATCCAGTTTGTTTTCATGAATGCCTATGCCGGTGTCTCTTATCTCAAAACGTATCTTTACGTGTGTCTTCGTCTCGTCTTCAGGCAGAACACGAATATAGACCTCACCCTTATGAGTAAATTT
>CAZJOB010000032.1:8660-16670 GCA_964547435.1 uncultured Desulfatiglans sp.
ACACCATTTAATGGCGTTCTGATCTCATGACTCATGTTCGCCAAAAATTCACTTTTGGCCCTGTTTGCCGCTTCAGCCTCTGCCTTTGCCTTTTTTAATTCTTCTTCATAGTGCTTTTGCTCAGTAATATCTCTGGCAGTAACCACATTGCCGATAATCCTGCCCTTTTCATCTAAAAGGTTTGTCACGGTCATATGAGTCGGAAAAACAGTTCCATCTTTTCGTTTGTGACCAACCTCTCCGGTGTTATAACCTTTTTCCGCTACTGCCTCTCCAAATGGCAGCACTTCATGCTGATATTGCTCAGGGGTGTGGAAAATTTCAATTTTCTCTCCAATAAGTTCGCCTGGTTCATATCCGTGCATTGCGGCCCATGCCCTGTTTACGAATATATTCCTCTTGTCCGGATTTCTAACTGCAATACCATCCTGAGACTGCTCTATTGCCTTTTCAAGCATAAGCAGTTTATTTAGCGGCCTGAGAACATAACGCGTCATAAGCACGGATATCATTGTCAATGCAATGATAACCACACCAATGAAGCTGTACAGATTAATATAACGCTGTCGAAGGCTGACACGGTTAATTGCGGAGAGTTCCGCTCTTAATTCATCAGAAAACAGATCTGCAAGCACTTCCAGCAGGCGCAGAATATCGCCGGACTGCTGTGATAATTCCATTGATTTTTCTGAAACCTGATTAATGTTTGTTTCAACATGGTTTTGTGAAATTATTCGATTGTAGAAGGCCCGGGATGAGGAAGTGTAATCGTCCAGTAGTTTGATCGCGTCACTGACCGCATTCAGATTACGATCTTCAAGGGCTTTGAGATCCAGTATAGACTCAAGTTCATATCTGCACCAGTTTGCCTTGATTCCTGCAACATCTAACAGAGATTTATCATTCAATCTCAGTGCATCATCGTTAAGCTTGATCTGTTCCCTGAATGTGCTGAGAGCTGAATAGCCTTTTTGTGATGCCGGGAAAAGATTTTCCGATACAACATCAAGGCGCGACTCTGTGCGTTTGCCAAGGATAAATCCCTGCGCCATGGAAAAAAGATATCCGATTACCAGAATGCTCAAACTGAACCATATTTTATGTGAAATATTGAAAGACCTTTTCATTGGCGCTTTACTTCTCCGCTCCATATCATTTTATTCATTCGGGAAAGATCCGGAATATATTGAATCATATATGCCTTTTAACAATATATGGTAATACCGTCTGCACAAATCATGCCAATTTAAAATAATGAATCGTTATATAAACTCTTGTTATTGCTAAATAAAATTATATTTTTGGTTGCTAATTAGGCATTTTTCAGTAGAAAATTGACTGAGCGTCAGATTACCGACATTTTTAATTCTGTTGCACTCGTAAAAAGTCGGATTTGTCTGGTTTGTCATTCCGCGACTTGATCGCGGAATCCATTATTTTCAGACACTTATAGATTCCCGCCTGCGTGGGAATGACCAAAATGGTACAAAAAAGTATTCCCGGTCAGCCTCCTGATATAACTTTTTGATGACCTTCAAAAGTGTTTTCATTGTAACAATACTACCGAACTTTTTTTTAAAAAACCGTTTGTTGACTATTTTTCAGTAGTAATTGATAATTACTAACTTGATGAACTCGTAAAAAGGCACTAAAGCCGTCATTTCCGCGATTGGAGCCTGCCCCGTATTTGATACGGGGGCGGGAATCTACAAGTGCCTGAAGACACTGGATTCCGCGATCCAGGCTACGCCAAAGCTACGACCCGGCAGGCAAATCGCGGAATGACAAATGGGAAAATTCGACTTTTTGGGAGATTGTCAAAACTGTTGAACTCGTAAAAAGTCCAACAAACGTCATTCCCGCGATTGGAGCCTGCCCCGTACTTGATACGGGGGCGGGAATCTACAAGTGCCTTAAAACACTGGATTCCCGCCTGCGCGGGAATGACAGAAAAAGCTAGAATCTGACTTTTTACGAGATTGTCTAAACTAACTTATCCGCTGAAACCGACCGGAGGCAACCTATGCGTATAATTTTCCTTTTCATGATCTTTTTTGCATCGGCATCTTTCTGTTACGCACAGGATGTCAGGAAGGAATATTGCCTTACATGCCATAAGGCTACAACCCCCGGAATTTTTATGCAGTGGCAGGAGTCGGGGCATGCGTTGAATAATGTCAGTTGCATTGACTGTCACGGGGCCGCTAAGGATGATGCTGACAGCTTTAACCACAGAGGCGCCTATATCTCCGCTCTTGTAACGCCAAAGGATTGCGGAAAGTGCCATAATCTTGAAGCAATGGAAGTTCAGGAATCATACCATGCCACAGCCGGTGAAATACTGGAATCCCAGGATGCATATATGGCCCATATAGTGGGAGGTGAGCCGGCTGCTGTTTTAGGCTGTGAAAGCTGCCATGGGGCTAAAGTTATTATTGATCCGGATTCCCCAAATAAGCTTTCAAGAGAGTCATGGCCCAACTCCGGAATAGGCCGAATCAACCCTGATGGTTCAAAGGGATCTTGCAGCGCCTGTCACACGCGTCATAGCTTTACAAAGACACAGGCCCGACAGCCCGAGTCATGCTCCAAATGTCATCTCGGGCCTGATCACCCTCAGAAGGAGGTTTATGAGGAATCCAAACACGGAAACACATACTACACGAATAAAAACAGGATGAATCTGGAAAGCGGAAAATGGGTTGTTGGTGAAGACTACAGCGTCGCCCCGACCTGCGCTACATGTCACATGTCCGCAGTAAAATCCCAAAATCTGACCCATGACGTGGGATCACGCATAAGCTGGACCCTAAGACCGGTATTTTCCACGCGCAAGGACAACTGGCAGGGGAAACGCAGGAATATGCAGAAGGTATGCAATACCTGCCATAGCGGCAATTTTTCCGACGGCCACTATTACCAGTTTGATGCCCTGGTTGAACTGTACAATGAAAAATTCGCCCGACCGGCCACTGAGATAATGAACCTGATAAGAGACCGCAACCTGTTGAAAAACCCCGCTGACTTCAGTAACCAAATCGAATGGACATACTGGGAATTGTGGCACCATGAAGGCAGGCGCGCGAGACACGGGGCAGCCATGATGGGGCCTGATTATACTTGGTGGCATGGAATCTATGAGGTGGCGCAGCATTTCTATTTTAAATTTATTCCAGAGGCCCTACAGTTTAAAGACCCTGATGTCGATAGATATATCAGTACCCTGCTGGAAAAGGATGAGATGCACCAGTGGATGTCCATGAATACTGACGAACTGAAAAAAGGAATTCGTTCCGGAAAGATACAGGAGATTTACAGAAAACTATATGAAAAGAAAGGCCGGTAGAAGGTTTTATTTAAACTGGGGGAAGTATGAGAAGACTGCCTGTTTTAGCTGTTATTATTTTGATCTTTTTAGCCCTGAACAGTTGTGGTGAAAAAAAGGAAAAGGTTTACAGGGTAGGCATCCTTTCCGAGGTGCAGGCCTTTACTGTAATAGCTGACGGCTTTAAGGCAGGGATGACAGAGTTGGGTTATATAGAAGGAAAGAATATACATTACCATATTCAAATAGCCAATATGAATCCGGAGCAGGAAAGGCTGGCTGCGAAAAATTTTGTAAAAGACAATGTTGACCTTATCTTTGCTTTTCCTACAGAGGCTAGCATTGCCTCAAAGTTGGCTGTGCAGGGAACGAATATTCCGGTGGTCTTTGCTAATGCCAACATAGAGGATACCGGGCTGATAGACAGTCTGCAGCAGCCGGGCGGCAATATAACCGGTGTCCGTTTCCCCGGTGTGGACAATGATGTCATGCGTCTCAGGTTTCTGCGCCGTTTCGCGCCGCAGGCCAGGCGGGTGCTGATAACCTATGATCCAAATTACCCCACAACACAAAAAGCGGCAGAGGCGCTTCGCCAGGAAGCCCTGTCCTTAGGTATTACACTGGTAGAAGATTATATTACCAGTGTGAAAGATCTTGAGGATTCCCTGCGTAAGAGAAGCGCCATGGACGATGTAGGCATTGATGCTGTTCTGATAATGCCTGAATTTATTAACCACACGCCTGAAGGCTTTGACGCGATCATTAATTTTACAAACAAACATAGATTGCCCCTTGGAGGCGGCGCGCCCTTTACGGCGAATCTTGGCGCTATATTCACCTATCACCCTGACTTTTTTGAAACCGGGATGCTCGCTGCGACACTGATAGATAAAATATTTAAAGGCGCTCCTGCCGGAACAATCCCGGTCGCCACACCTGAAAGTCATTTGCGAATTAATTACAGGGCCCTGAATGAACTGGGAATTCCGGTCAGCGATGCTCTGTTGAGCAGGGCAAAGGAGATAATTCGTTAAGGTGCCGGCATTTAACAAAAAATTCCGTTTCAGAAGTCTGGCTGCAACAATGGCAATCAGCTTCTCTACCCTGATTATGGTAATTCTGTTTATCACAAGTGTTCTGCAGATGTATTTAAGCTTTCACGCTCAGCGCAATTTTCTTAAAATAAATCAAAGACTTATTGCAATAAATACTGCGGATGCAGTTGATGCTTTTATACACGATAAATTTATTATGCTGGAAACAGCATCCAGGCGCAGAGATCTGACCGTTCTTTCAGAAAAGGAACAGGAAGAAAATCTGGAGAGATTAATGGGGCTTGAACCGGCGTTTCGGCAACTGGCACTCTTTAATTCCTATGAAACAGAAATAATAAAGGCCTCCCGCACTGCAAAACCATTATTGAATTACAACAGGAATGAATTATTCAATAAAACAGCTCACAATGAGAGATATATAGGTCCTGTATATATTGATGAAGCAACCAGTGAACCTATGATAATTATCGCGGTTCCGGTTACAGATGCCTTTGGCGATTATAAAGGGACACTGGCGGCTGATACAAATCTTAAATTCATGTGGGACCTCATGGGTCAGATCAGGATCGGTGAAACAGGGCAGGCATATGTTGTCGAAAAACAGGGCTATCTTATTGCATCGCAGGACATAATCCATGTGTTAAAAAGAGAAAAACTGAGTTATGCAAAAGTGGATGAAATCTTTAACAGTGAAAAGAGAGGCTTTCGGGAAAGATTCGCTGAGATATCAAAAGGCATTCTGAATACAAATGTGATAACAACCAGTGTTCGTCTTAAATTAACTGACTGGGCGGTAATAGTGGAATTGCCGCTCAAGGAAGCATATAAGCCGATAATTATGACGCTTATCTCTTCGGTGCTGGTTATGCTGTTAAGCATAATTATAGCTATTATTTCAGGTATATATCTGGCAAGAAGGTTTACAAAACCCCTTACTGAGCTTAGAGACGCCACGGAAAAGATAGGGAAAGGACAATGGGCACTGAATATTGATACTCACTCGACAAATGAAATAGGTGATCTGACAGAAAGCTTCAATAAGATGGTTAAAGACCTTGAAATTACAACAGTTTCCAGGGATGATCTTGTAAAGGAGGTAAAAGAGCGTAAACAGGTTGAGAAAATCCTGATGGAGAGCGAGCAGAAGATGAGGGCGATTCTCATGGCTTCTCCGATCGGGATTGGTCTTGTTAATAATGGTAGACTTGAATGGGCCAATGAGGCATTATTTTCAATGGCCGGGTATAAACAAGAAACCCTGTTGGGGAAAAGCATCTCAATGCTCTATTCAAGTGATGAAGAATATAGAAAAACCGAGAGTGAACTCTTTACCGGCATTTCAGGTTCAGAAACCGGACATGTCGAGACACAATGGATCAGGGAGGATGGAACTGTAATTGATTGTGTTCTGGGGGCATGCCCTTTGGACCATGAAAATCCGGAAAAGGGACAGATATTAACAGCAATCGATATATCCGAATCCAAGAGTCTGCAGTCAAAGCTCATGCGCGCTCAGAAAATGGAGGTCATAGGCACTCTTGCAGCCGGAGTAGCGCATGATCTTAATAATATTCTGGGCGGTGTTGTAGGTTATCCTGAATTATTGCTCATGGATATGCCTGAAGATAATCCCATGAGGGCCTCTTTGCTGACAATTAAAAAGGCCGGCGAACGAGCCGCTGCAATAGTTCAGGATCTATTGACAATGGCCAGAAGGGAGGTTGCGATAAAAGAGGTCGTTAACCTGAATGATATTGTGCGTGAGTTTTTAAAAAGCCCTGAATATGAAAATATTTTGTCTTTTCATCCTCTTGTTGAAGTGAAAACAGATATAAATGAGGATCTGTTGAATATTATAGGTTCACCTGTCAGTCTCTCAAAGGTGATTATGAATCTGGTCTCCAATGCAGTGGAATCCATGACTGATGGAGGTGTCTTATCCATATCAACACGAAACTGGTATCTGGACCAGACTTTTTCCGGATATGAAAGCATAACTGAGGGTGAATATGCCACACTTACTGTATCTGATACAGGAGAAGGCATATCAAGAACAGATTTGTCAAAGATATTTGAACCCTTTTACACCAAAAAGACGATGGGCAGGAGCGGCACAGGCCTGGGCATGTCCGTGGTATGGGGAACGCTAAAAGACCACAACGGGTATATTGATATAATAAGTAAAGAAGGGGATGGTACTGTTTTTACTTTATATTTTCCTGTAACCAGAGAGGAGGCAACAGAAAAAAAGCCCCCAATACCTGTTGAAGTATTCATGTCAAAGGGAGAATCAATTCTTGTAGTAGATGATGTTGAGGAACAACGGACAATACTCTTAAAGATACTACAAAGCAACTGCAGTATCAAGCGGCGAAGATGCAATAGAGTACATAAAAAGAAGATCAGTTGATCTGCTCATACTGGATATGATTATGGATCCCGGAATCAATGGGCTTGAAACATATAAAAGGATACTGAAAATAACTCCAAATCAAAAGGCTATAATTGCCAGTGGTTTTTCCGAAACAGAAGACGTCAAAGAGACACTGAGGCTTGGCGCCGGGTTATATATTAAAAAACCCTATAGTTTTGAAAAAATCAGCCGAGCTGTCAGGGAAGAGTTAGATAGCAGTGTCCATCCAAAAACATAAAGTTTTTGATGGACACTGGTTAAATAACATAGAGAAGAAGCAGGCTATTCATTTTAAAACATGACTTGACATTATTTTTGCGCATGCGGTATGAAAAACAATTGTTCTTGTACAAAATTTTTCATCACTGGTTCACATAGAACACAGATTAAAAAAAATCGATATCGATTAAATATGAAAATGAAGATAGACCTGCTGATGGTTATGTGGAATTGATAAACAGTATCTGCGGAAAAGAGGTTTGATATTTCTGATGGAGTACAAAACAATAAAAAAGACTTCTTTGTTTTTCTTCCTTTTGATTACGGCCTTCATGTTTTTCTCAATATCTTCAAGTCCTGTTGTTGCCGGAGAAAAACCCTTGAAATTATCACTCGTTAATTTTGTGCCGGATATTCCTCCCGGCGCGGATTGGGCCCGATTATTCATCACAAATGTCGAAAAGATGTCCGGCGGCTCCATAAAGATCAGGCTGATAGGCCCGGAAGCTATCCCCGCTGCTGACGCACCTGCGGCTGTAAAGAGGGGCACTGTTGATATCGCAAGCGCCCTGTCTTCTTTCTGCGATGCCATTGTACCGGGATCGAGTTCGATCGGTCGCGCGGAATACAGCCCTATGGAACTGAGGGCCGGACCCGCATTCAAGTACTACCAGGAACAGTTCGCCGCTCAGGGCATCTATTATTTAGGCGCTTCATTATCCTCCCTGCCTCAGGTTCAAACTGTATTCTATCTGCGAAGGAATATAGAATCTCTCAAGGAGATGGAAGGGCTTAAGATTGCCGCGATGGGAGGTTCCAACAGGATGTTTATCGAAAAACTAAAGGCCGTGTGTGTCCCTATCGACTTCCCCGACTACTTCACGTCAATGGAACGGGGAACGGTAGATGGTTACAATATCGGCATTCCCGGAATCCAGGATTTCAGCCTTACGCCGGTCACAAAAGTTATGCTGGATGAGCCATTCAGCTCATGTGGC
>CAZJOB010000033.1:0-9028 GCA_964547435.1 uncultured Desulfatiglans sp.
GCCTCACAAGTATCTCGGGGGAGGCGCCGATAAATTTGACCTCTCCGAAATTAAGATAAAACATGTATGGCGAAGGGTTGACACTCCGGAGTTGCCTGTATATCTGAAAATGATCGCCATGAACCTTTCCTGAAAATTCCTGGGAAAGAACTACCTGTATAACATCCCCGGCAACAATATATTCCTTTGCCCTGCGAACCGCCTCTTTAAAATCCTCTTCTTCAAAATTGGATTTCAATTCAGATACAGAGACACCGGCCTCCGTGTCAACATCATTCAGCGGCTTTCTCAGTTCCTCTATTGTCCTGTCCACCTCATGACACGCCCTGGCATAGCATTCCTTCAGGTCGCATTCATCAGTACAGGCGAATGATATTACCTTCATCATGTGCGTGAAATGATCAAAGACAATCAGATTCCTGCCCGCAACAAAAAGGGCCTCCGGCAGCTTTCTGTCAAGGGGCTTAATTTCGGGCAGCCTCTCCCATTTTCTTATAAGGTCATAGTTTATGTACCCGACAAGTCCTCCCTGAAAAGGGGGAAGGGCGTCATCCATTACAGGCCTGTATCTTTTGCCGGCCTCCTTCAGAATATCAAAGGGATTTTTGACATCCCCGAATACCTGTTTCTTGTCCCCTTCACTTATTTCAACCACATCATCACGTGAAAGGATGCTTAAAAAGGGCTTAAATCCGATAAAACTGTACCTGCCCCACCTGCTTCCATCATCCGCGCTTTCGAGAAGGTATGAATATGAATCATCCCTTATTTTCAGGTAGGCGGATACCGGAGTTTCAATATCAGCGAGAAATTCCTGATACACAGGTATCAGATTGCCATGCTGTGCCATGTTTTCAAACTGGGAAAATGAAGGTTTTTTTTTCAAATTTATTCTCCTTGATAAAAAAAGGCCATGGGAAAATTTCCCACGGCCTTTACAATTACCTTAACCGTGGGACCTTCCGGAGGGGCCCACGGTTAAATATATAGCTATCTATTCCGGTTGGCGCTCCTCCTCGGGGAATGGAGCCACCACCAGTTATTGGTCTGAATATTATATTTTATTGTCCCTGTGTGATCCATGATTGTGTACATTATTTATCATGACCAGGAATGTCAAGTCTAATTTTTGACTTGACAATAAAAATCCTTTTTAACTATAATTTTCAAAAATTAATCAAGGATATACATTATGGGAAATTATCAGACATGGCAGACTTTTTCATTTTATTTTAGCAGGAGAGGTCTGCTCATGGTTTGAAGATTTCATCTTTGAATAAGCCGTGAGTGGAATCATCCCTCACGGCTTTTTTTATGGAATTATTATGAATATCGTACTTACAGGATACAGGTGCTGCGGAAAAAGCTCTGTGGGAGAATATATCGCGGAAAAAACAGGCCGGAAATTCATTGACACAGATGATCTGATAGAGAAAAGGGCAGGGGAGAAAATCGAAAAGATTATCTTGAATCATGGCTGGGATTTTTTTCGGGATCTGGAAAAGGATGTCGTCAGGGAGATATCATCACTGGACGGACTGGTTATTGCAACCGGCGGCGGCGTTGTAACAAATGAGGAAAATATTCTTAATCTGAAACGAAACGGATATATTGTCTGGCTAAAGTGCGATGTGGATGTAATAAGGTCCAGGATGAACAAAGACGAGGCTAATGGCGATACCAGACCTTCTTTGACAGGAAGTAGGGCTGCTGATGAGATACAAACAGTTTTGAATATAAGAGAGCCTTTATATGCGAAGGCCTCGAATATGTCTGTCGATGCCAGCCTTCTTTCCATTGAGGAAGCGGCTGATATAATAATTAGAGGGGTCAGGTCTTGACTTTTGACAAGATAAATCTCTTTGTCAAAAGTCAAGACCTGACCCCTAAAGGGAGATGATATGGCGGGAAATTCATTTGGGGAAATATTCAGGGTAACGACCTTTGGCGAATCACATGGCAGCGGTATTGGGGCTGTTATAGACGGGTGTCCTTCAAGGCTGCCACTTTCGCCTTTCGACTTTGAATATGAGATGAAAAGAAGGAGACCGGGAAGAGGGGTTTTTGATACCCCGAGAAATGAGGAAGATGAGGTTCAAATACTTTCGGGAGTGTTTGAAGGACTTACCACAGGAAGCCCGATTGCCCTGTTTATTCAGAATAAGGACGCCCGAAGCAAATCATATGAGATGATCAGAACACTGTTCAGGCCCGGGCATGGCGATTACACATATTTCAAAAAATATGGCCATTTTGATTACAGGGGCGCGGGAAGATATTCCGCTAGGGAGACCGCCGCAAGGGTGGCAGCGGGTGTAATAGCCGGAAAGATCATTGAACCCATTGGTATAAGAGTGAGGGCGTACACGATTGAACTGGGAGGTGTGAGGGCTGAATCGGTTGATCCTGAAAATATAGAAGCAAGCCCCCTTTATTGTCCGGATTCCAGGGCATCGGAAAGAATGGAGGAGGCCCTTAAAGAAGCCAGGGAAAGGATGGATTCACTCGGAGGCATTGTGGAGATACTGGTGCAGGGCTGCCCGCCTGGTCTTGGCGAACCGGTTTTTGACAAGCTCGATGCCGATCTGGCAAAGGCGATTATGTCCATTGGGGCGGTAAAGGGTGTGGAGGTAGGGGCAGGCTTTGAATCCGCAAGGCTTTCGGGTTCAAAAAACAATGATCAGATAACGTGTGAAGGATTCAAAACGAACAACGCGGGCGGCATTCTGGCCGGCATTTCAAACGGAGATGATATAATACTCAGGGCTGCCGTAAAACCTATTCCTTCCATAGGCATTGAACAGGAGACTATTGACAGGGAAGGCAATCCGGCAAGGATAGAAACAACCGGAAGGTTTGATGTAACAGCGGTTCCCCGTGTCATTCCGGTCATGGAGGCAATGGTGAAACTTGTCCTCGCGGATCACTACATGAGAAATAAGATAATGTCCCATACTGCTCTGTGAGTCTGAATGTCTTTTCTGTCCGGTGTGTTGTGAGGAAATTGAGAGGCAAGAAGATAAGAAGATGAGAAGTTGAGATGTTGAGAGGATGAGAAGTTTATGAAAACAGGGGAAAAAATTCGTGTCGCATATCTCGGGCCTGAGGCCACATACAGTCATCAGGCGGCTATAGCACTGTATGGCGATGCAGCGCAACTCTTGAATATGGAGACAATAGAGGATGTTTTCAGGCTGGTGGAGAGAGGGGAATGCTATCAGGGCGTTGTCCCGGTCGAAAACTCCTGCGAGGGAGCGGTAAACATAACTCTGGATCTTTTTTATACGTATAACATATTAATCAGCGCTGAAATGTATGTCAGGATAAGGCATAACCTGCTGAGCATGACAGATAAAACCGGTGATATAAAATGCATCTATTCCCATTCACAGGCCCTGGCGCAGTGCAGGTCATGGCTTAGGTCCAATCTTAAGGGCGTCTCTTTGTTTGAGGCCTCAAGCACGGCCATGGCCGCGCAAAAGGCAGCACGCGAAAAAGGCGCGGGCGCCATAGGCAGCCGTTTCGCGGCTGATATCTACGGGCTTAGAGTGCTGAGAGAAGGCATTGAGGATGACCCCAATAATGTTACCAGGTTTCTTGTTATAGGCAGGGATTATCCAGCGCCCACGGGAAATGACAAGACATCCCTGATCTTTTCCCTGCATCATAAACCGGGGACTCTATACAGGTGTCTGAAGGTCCTCGCGGAAAGAAACATAAATGTGACAAGCATTGAATCAAGACCCATGAAAACGAAGTACTGGGAATATCTGTTTTTTGTAGACCTGGAGGGGCATAAAGATGAAGGCAATCTTGAACAGGCCCTTAAAGAGATGGAAAACTATTGCGTATTTATGAAAATACTCGGATCTTATCCTCGCGGAGGAGAGCCTTGGGACTAAAAGACCCTGTAATCGGAATTGTGGGCGGGAGCGGCGGAATGGGAAGATGGCTTGCAGACCTTTTCCGGAACAGGGGTTTTTCCATAATGACCGCGGGCCGGAATTCGGATCTGACACCGGCGGGAATGGCCGGACAGTGTGATGTGGTGGCCGTATCAGTTCCTATACCGGTGACTGAAAAGGTGATCGCGGATATAGGCCCCCGCGTGCGAAAAGAGGGGCTTCTTATGGATCTTACATCCGTGAAAAAAGCGCCCCTTGATGCCATGCTGAAAAATTCATGTTGTCAGGTAGTAGGGCTTCACCCTCTTTTCGGTCCGGAATCATCAGGGAAAAAAGGCCTGAAAATAGCCGTGTGCCCCGGAAGAGGAGAAGAAGGGCTCAAATGGATAACCGGAATCCTGGAAAAAGAGGGTTACAATATCACCGGGATCGATGCGGAAACGCATGACAGAATAATGGGCATAATACAGGGCGTTAATCATTTTTCCACTCTTGCCCTTGCCATGACCATAAGAGATTCGGAATTTGATCTGAAGGATTTTGAAAGGCTTTCAACCGCCGATTTTGATGGGCGTCTGGGAAGGATAAAAGAAATGCTCGGTCAGCCCGGGGATCTTTTTGAGGCGATATTTATGGAAAACCGGGCGATTGATGTAAGCCTTGAAAGCTATATAGGTTATGCGGAAAAGATAAGAAAAATTATTAAAGAAAGAAATTCCCTTGAATTCAAAGACATTTATAATTCGTTGAAAATATTTTTTGAATAATATCTATAGATAGAAGGTTAAAAGGCAGAAAAATGGAAAATCTGAGACTAACAACTATAAAAGGCAAGACCGAAAAAAAGACAAAGATTAAGATTGGAAATGTCATTATCGGTGAGGGCTTTACTGTAATAGCAGGTCCTTGCAGTGTTGAAACTGAAGAACAGACAATCGAAACAGCACGCAGGGTAAAGGAGGCGGGCGCCGACATGATAAGGGGAGGGGCCTTTAAACCAAGGACCTCGCCCTATGCATTCCAGGGGCTGGGAATCAAGGGATTGAAGATCCTTGAAAAGGCAAAAAAAGAGACAGGGCTTCCCGTGGTTACCGAGGTGCTTGACCCGAGAGACGTTTCATGGGTGTGCGAATATGTGGATGTACTGCAGATAGGGACAAGGAATATGCAGAATTTTTCGCTCCTCAAGGAGGTGGGGAAGGCGGGAAAGCCTGTTTTATTAAAGAGGGGTATGTACTCCACATTGAAGGAGTGGCTGAGCTGCGCCGAATATGTGCTTGCCGAGGGAAACCCGAATGTCATCCTGTGTGAGAGGGGAATAAGGACCATTGAAACATACACGAGAAATACCCTTGATCTTGCTGTGGTGCCTTCCGTGAAGGAGGTAACACATCTGCCTATTATAGTGGATCCGTCACACGGAACCGGGAGACTGAGTCTTATAGAACGAATGAGCCTGGCCTCTGTAGCGGCGGGCGCCGACGGCATAATGGTTGAGGTGCACTGCAACCCCGGTGAAGCCCTGTGCGACGGCGATCAGAGCCTTACGCCCAAGATGTTTTCCGCTATGATGAAAAAGCTAAGGACGCTGCATGAGTGTATGGTAAAGATAGATGGATGAAAAAAGAGAAGAGAAAACAGGAAAGAGGAGAAAATATGGAGCTTAAAGAGATTAGAAAAAGGATAGATCTTCTGGATTCAAGGATCTTGAGGATATTGAATGACCGAATGGGACTGGCGCTCATGGCAAAGAAGCTGAAGACCAGTGTTGAAGACAAGGAAAGAGAAAAGGAGATTCTTGACCGAATTCGAATAAACTCCACCGGACTCATAAACGCGGAGTTTGTTGAAAAAGTCTACAGTGAAATACTTAAAGAAAGCAAGAATCTGCAACATAAAGAACATAAACTGATAGGTTTCAGGGGAGAGCATGGCGCCTATGGTGAAGTTGCCCTGAGGGAGTGGAACAGTGACTGGGTTTCGGTCCCGTCAAAAGGGTACGCCGCTGTATTTGAGGGCGTTGGCACAGGACTGTACGACTATGGAATAGTCGGGGTGGAAAACACACTGGGGGGTGTGATCGGCGAGGTAAATGAGCTGCTTGTCAACGCGGATCTGCATGTGGTAGGGGCTGTAGAGATGCCCATCTATCTCTGCCTGCTGGCTCTGCCCGGAACTGATCACAGGGAGATCAGAACAGTGTATTCCGAGTCATCCGTGCTGTCCCAGTGTCGTAATTTTCTGGCGAGGAACAGGCTTGAGCCTGTTCAGTATTATGATACCGCCGGGGCCGCAAAGATGCTGGCGGAAGAAACTCCAAGGTCCTCGGCTGTTATCGCAAGCGCCCTTGCGGCGGAGATATACAACCTTGAAATTATAAAAGAGGATATAGATGATTTTGAGAGAAATATGACCAGGTTTCTTATCCTATCCAGAGAGAAGAATAAGGAAGAGGGCGACAAATGCTCCATCCTTTTCTCCACAGAACACAGGGCCGGCACACTCTTTAGCGTGCTGGAGGTCTTTGCCAGAGAAAATATTAATTTAACCAGGATCGGTTCAATACAGAGCGGTGCGGGGAACTACACATTTTTTCTGGATTTTATGGGATCGGACAGGGATGAAAAGATAAAGAACACCCTGAATTATCTGAAAAAGCTGGCGTCAAATCTGAGGCTCATCGGGTGTTATAAAGAAATAAAGGTTGGATAATAAATGTTGATTTGTGTACCAATTATAGCCGGAAATACCCGTGAAGCACTGAAAAAGATCGCCGAGGCACAGTTGCAGGCCGATATAATGGAGTTGCGCCTGGACCTCATGCGCTCCTTTGATCTGGAGATCCTGTTAAGATCGGCAATCAAACCTGTGATTGTTACCTTCAGATCTGAAAAAGAGGGAGGTATGGGCAGGGCGGACTATTCTGTTGTTGAGAGTTATCTGATCCGGGCAGCAGAGAAGGGCGCCTCTTACATTGATGTTGAACTGGGCATGCCACATGAATACCGGGACAGGATTCTAAAAAACAGGGGAAATGCCAGGGCTATTATTTCAACTCACCTTATTGACAGCACCCCTGATTATGAGGAACTTGATCGTATATACAGGGAAAGCAGGGGAACCGGAGCCGATGTTGTCAAGATTGTTGCCACGGCCCGCAATTGGGAAGACAATTTTCGCATACTCGAAATCGTTAAAAAGGCCAGGGAGGATGAAGCCGGAATCATCGCCTTTTGTATGGGCAAAATGGGGCGTATGAGCAGAATCTTTTCAATCCTCATGGGAGGGTTTTTGACCTTCGCCTCCCTTGGAACAGATCAGGAATCCGCACCCGGCCAGATGCCTGTTGATGAGATGCGGGCAATGATCGAGTATTTTTCGCGGAGTTAGGATATGGTAGATCAGCATACCAGACTTTATGGAGTGGCAGGCAATCCCATAGGGCATTCGTTAAGTCCCGCGGTGCATAATGCCGCCTTCGGGGAGAGGGGCATTAATGCCGTTTACCTTGCCTTTGAATCAATGGACATCGAAGGATGCATCAGGGGAATGAGGGCGCTTTCTATCAAAGGTATGAGCATAACAATTCCATATAAGTCGAAAGTTATTCCTCTGCTGGATGATCTGGACAGAATTGCTGAAGATATTGGTGCGGTCAACACTATTCTGAACTATGAAGGCCGCCTGATAGGATATAATACAGACGCCATGGGCGCGCTTATTGCCCTTCGGGAAAAGGTTGATATAGAGGGAAAGGTCTGTGGCATAATCGGCGCGGGAGGCGCGGCCAGGGCGATTGGTTATATATTAAAGAAGAATGGCGCGGAGATCGTTATTGCCAACCGCTCCGAAAAGAGGGGTCAGGAACTTGCCGGCAAATTAAGGTGCGGTTATATAAAGCTGAATGAGGTGAAGGATCTTGATGCGGAGATATTGATCAACACAACCCCTCTTGGAATGCATCCTGAAACCGGTATATGTCCTGTTCCGGAAAAGGCACTCAAAGAAGGCATGGCGGTAATGGATATAATTTACAATCCGCTTGAAACAAGGCTTCTTTCACTGGCAAAGGAAAAAGGATGCGTAATTATTGACGGCTTAAGCATGTTTATAAATCAGGCCGCGGAACAGTTCAGGCTTTGGACAGGGCTGGATGCGCCATTCGCCTTGATGAGAAAGGCGGCAGAGGAGGCGCTGGCGGAGAAGGCAGAGGATAAGAGGATAAGAAGATAAGAAGATAAGGTAAAACGTCGGATTGGTTGATTAGTCGAATGCATTACTGTCCAAAATCGATTTTCAGACAGCAGTGTAACTTGATGAACCTTAACAAAAGATATAAATGGCATAAAATAATGGTGGATATAACTGTAGGGGCAGGCCTGCGCCTGGCCCGCCAAAGCCTTGGTGAAGGCGGCTGCCTGCCCGCAAATGGTGTTGCAAGATAATGGCCCCCGGGCAACCAGCCGCCTTCGTTCCAGCAAAACAGAACTACGTCGGGTCGGGCACAGGGTTGCCCCTACAACTATTTTATAATTTGTAAGAAATATACATTTGTATTGCTTGCATAGCCTGTTATACAACCTGGGGTCTCAGTTTATCAAATTATCTGTATATATGCCTGATTTTATTCAGGCCTATATGTCTTCTTAACATTATTTTGGACAGTAATGAGTAGAATGGTTAACTAATTGAAGACTTCGCTAATAAACGAATAAACGATTTAACGATATGATAAAGATCAGCACACGATCAAAAATAAACGCCGAAGTAAAAATCCCCGGTTCAAAGAGTGTAACGCACCGGGCGCTCATTGCCGCAGCGCTGTCGAAGGGAACAAGCCGGCTGGAATCCTTTCTTGCATGCGAAGACACCCTTTACACACTTAACGCCCTTCGTGATATGGGTGTAGGCATAGATGTTTCAAAAGACACGGCAATTGTCAGGGGCAATGCCGGAAAATTTGCGCCGTTCAGCGAAAGGCGGGAGATATTCCTGGGTAATTCCGGGACTTCCTACAGGCTTCTGCTTTCTGTCGCGGCCCTTGGAAGGGGTGAATATCTGTTTACCGGCGCACCAAGAATGTATTCAAGACCAATCGGAGACCTCGTAAATTCATTGGAAGG
>CAZJOB010000033.1:9038-16618 GCA_964547435.1 uncultured Desulfatiglans sp.
GCGTGGAAAAGGAAGGTTTTCCCCCTGTCCTGGTGAAGGGTGAAGGCATCAGAGGCGGAAATATCAGGATTTCAGGAGGCATAAGCAGCCAGTATGTCTCATCGATCCTCCTTGCCGCTCCCTGCGCGGAAGGGGCCGTTGAAATCGAAATAGAAGGGCATCTGGTGTCAGGGCCATACGTGGATATCACCATCGATGTAATGAAGGCCTTTGGTGCAAATGTGGAAAAGCAAGGGCAAAACATATACAGGATTTCCCCGGCACAGGGTTACAAGGGCCGCGATTATATTATAGAGGGCGATGTGTCATCGGCCTCCTATTTCTGGGGGGCGGCGGCCGTCACACAAGGCAAGGTGAAAACAGCAAACATACATCATGAAACCACCAGGCAGGGAGATATAGGCTTTCTGAATATTCTTGAGCGGATGGGTTGTCATGTTGAACGTGAAAAAGAGAGTGTGATAGTGAAAGGGGCGCACCTGAAGGGGGTTGATGTCGATATGGGGGCAATGCCTGATATGGTTCCCACTCTTGCGGTTATTGCCCTTTTCGCGGAAGGAAAAACAATGATTAAAGGCGTTACCCATCTCAGGCACAAGGAGAGCGACAGAATAGGAGACACTGCCGCTGAATTGAGGAAGATCGGAGGCCAGGTGGAACAGCTTGAAGACGGCCTTATTATTCATGGCAGTCAAAGGCTCTTCGGAGCGGAAATCGATCCCCATAACGACCACCGGCTTGCCATGAGCCTGGCCATTGCAGGGCTTAATATTCCGGGTATTATGATCAAAGATGAAAAATGTGTGAACAAGTCCTTTCCCGGTTTCTGGGAGATATGGGAGAAATTACAGTAAAAGGTTCAAGTCTCAATAGCCTTCACATATATGATCTTGTCATCGAAAGGCGAATAAAAATCCTTCAGCCGCGCCTCCTCTCTGTAACCGCAGGTCTGATAGAATTTTTGTGTCGGCAGGTACTGGTCCCTTGAGGATGTTTCTATGTAGATGCGCCTTCCGCCCATGGACTTTATCTTCTCTTCAGTCCTGTCCATTATCCGTCTTCCCATCCCCATTCCCCTGTATTCATTCTTCACCGCTATCCAGTACAGGTCGAAACTGTGAACCGTTCCGGGTATGGGCCCGAAGCATGAATAGCCTGTGAGGGCACTGTCTTTTTCCAGAGAGAGAAAAAAATACCCGCTGGCATTGCCTTTCTGAAGTCTCTCCTCAACAAGCTCTATGGCAATATCCACCTCATCGTCCGAAAAAAAGCCCGATGACATGACTATCTCTCTAATATCTGTAATATCCGATGGAAGGGTATCATCCCGCCATTGAATCCCATCGATCGAAAAATGGGCTGTATCTTTCATGTTATATACCAGTCGTTAAAAAAATCGCCTTTTTAAAAAAGCAAAGCGCGAAGGGCATAGTGTAAAATAGTCGGGGAAAACATCTTGTCGTATTATTTGCCCTATGCCCCCTGCTTCCTGCCGAAGGCGGGATTTCCGCCTTCCCAGAGCCCTGTAAAAAAGTTTTTCGCATTAGATCCCAGTGACCGAATCCTGTACCCGCCTTCCTGTATCACGATCGTGGGCAGCCTGAGAGAACCTATCATTCGTCCTATTACCTTGAAGTCCCTGGGCTGAAGGGGCCATGTGCCTGTGGGATCGCCCTTTGCCGTGTCCAGGCCAAGGGCCACTATAAGAAACCGGCAGTTCATTCTTATGATTTTGAGGAGCGCCTTTGTGAGGGCCTCCCTGTACTGGTCCATTGTTATGTTCTCTGGAAGAGGAACATTCAGATTGCAACCCTTTCCCTCTCCTTCCCCTTTTTCATCTCTGAACCCGCTGAAATAGGGATAGGCAAAGCTGGGATGGCCGTGTATGGAGACAGTTACCACGTCCGGTCGATTGTAAAATATCTCCTGAGTCCCGTTTCCGTGGTGATAGTCAATATCAAGGACCGCCACTCGTCCGTGAGGGCTGATATACTGTGCGGTTATGGCGGCAGAATTGAAATAGCAGAATCCCCCGAACGCCTTGTGTTCCGCGTGATGGCCGGGCGGCCTTACCAGTGCGTATCCAAAGCGGTAACCTTCAAGAACCTTTTCCGCAACAGTCAGGGCGCAGTCAACCGCCCTTTTTGCCGCAAGATAGGCGTTTTCATTTATCGGTGTGAAGGTATCGATACAGTAGTACCCCGCACGGACAGGAAGTTCCCTGGGCGGACGTGTGTTGTTTCGAATGGGGAAGACATAGGGGTACACAGAGCTTCCCTTCTCCACAAATGCGCACACCTTCTTTATGTAGTTGACAAAACCCCTGTCGTGGACCGTGGTGATATATTTTTCCGAAAAATGCCTTACAGGAGTCCTTTCAAAAAGACCTGTAGGTTCAATGCTCTTAAGAATGCTGCTGATCCGGACAGGCGATTCCACATATCCCCTTTCATGAACATGATGGATTTCATGCCGGTCATTTACCGCCAGTATGATGGATTTTTCAATTGAGTGGATGTTTTTTACCTCTACCGGGACATCCTTCTTGATATATCGCGGGGCCCTTATATGCACTGGGTGATGCCTGAATGATTTTACCACCATATCGATATAATGTTGAGGACACAGGTCCCCATATTTTCTCTCAAGGATCGCGCGCACCACCTTTCTGGTCCAGTTGCGGAACAGTATTCTCGTCTTTCCAAGGTTGTCGTATACGAGATATGGCGGGCAGTCTCCTCCTGGGGCAACCGGGGTCTCATAGGCTGTATCTGTAATTGGGAAGGCCCCGAAATTTTCATAGAATCTGAGCCTGGCAATATTCTGTTTCAAAATAGCAGGGTCTTTGCACAGGACCGGATCATCCGGCAGGCATTCAAAGAACAGCCCGGAAGCATTGAGGGCCAGGGCCTCCTCTCTTACCCTTTCATATAGTATGCTGCCGATACCGGCGCCGGTGCGGTGCATGGCCGTCGAAATAAAATCCAGGTAGCAGAAGTTGAGATCCGGGGCGTGCTGAAGCACGGCAAAACCCCTTATTGCTCCCTTGTCCCCTTCAGCTACGAACAGAATTGTTCTAAACCGGTATTTCATGGGATTGATAAGCTGATCAGGCAGTTTTTTGATTATATCTTCAGTCAGGAGATAAAAATGGCCCCTGAGAATATCCAGCACCTGGGATATTATTACCCTGTCCCTAGGAAGAATATCATCATATATGCGTCTTATTCGGAACATGCACTACCCCTGTATCATCAATGATCCGCTTTATCACCTCAATCGGTTTTATGCCGGCGCGCTCCGCTGCTGCCATAAAACCAGCGTCTGAAGAGAGACACGGGTTGGCGTTGACCTCCAGGACCCATGGCAGGTTATTTTCATCAACCCTGAAATCCACTCTGCAATATCCCCTTATGCCGAATATATCCCAGCATTCCCCGGCGATAGCGCAAAGGCTGCTGATCATGACGTCATCGCCTTTGAAGAAATCAAAAGACCTGACTGTATTACAATATTCAAATGAGTCCTGGTCCCATTTCGCCTTATAACCTACCATCTTTCTTTTTTTGTTGTCAAACGAAACGAAGCGAATCTCAGCAGGAGGGAGTATCTCAGGGCCGTTCTTTCCCGCGAGGATCGAGATGTTGAATTCCCTGCCTTCAATATATTTCTCGGCAAAACACTGGCCCCCCAGGTGTTTCCGGCGCTTTTCCATCTCATTCAAAAGTTCTGCTGTTGCACCAGGCGTTACAATTGAGCTGTCATCGATGCCGATGGATGCGTGCTCCCAGACTGATTTGATAATATAATCGCCTTTCAACCGCCTGGCTTCACGATGAGCGTCTTCAGGGGAAATGCCTTCAGGTGCGGGGATGCCATGATTTATAAGAATCTCTTTGGCCAGCAGTTTATTTGATGTCATATACATGGCATCGGTTGAAGCGCCTGTGAAGGGTATCTTCAGAATGTCAAGGATGGCAGGCGCCAGGTATATAAGCCTTCCTTCGCCTTCAACCGATTCCACCAGGTTAAAGACCATGTCCGGGGAATGCTCTTTGAGAGAGGAGATCACCTTTTTAAGATCAAGCGAAAACCCTGTCTCAAAGGGATCGTGCGCCAGTTCCGAAAGTGAATCGCGAACAATCTTCAGTTGGTCAAGGATATCGGCCCGGTCCGGCGTGGTGTCAATGCCTCCGGGCTCATCGTATAAAAGGGCAATTTTCATCTTATTTATTTGAAGGGATGCGAATATTAATTCTCTCCAGCGCCGATTCCATTATCCTTGCTATCAGTTCCTGATAAGTGACCCCTGAAAGGCCGCACAGTATGGGAAGATCTGATATATCTGGATTGAGCCCGGCAAGGGGATTTACCTCCATAAACATGGGAACGCCATTTTCATCGGATCTCAGGTCCACGCGTCCACCATCCCTGCATCCCAGTCCGCGCCAGGCGGCAAGGGCCGTATCAACCGCCTTTCCTGCTTCTGAATCATCAACCAGAGCGTATTTTACCCGCGTCTCGTACTTTTTTTTGTTTGAATAGGAATAGGAATCAGGTTCTGCCTCACCCTGAAGCAGGATTTCAATGACCCCTATTGCCGCTGCCTTATCGCCTGTGCCCGTGATGCCCACGGTGAATTCCCTTCCTGAGAGAAAACTTTCCAGAATAACCGGCTGTCTGCACGCCTCAAGGATCTTTTTACAGGAGTCCCTGAGCCCGGCCCTGCTGTTGATCCGTGATGAGGCGCTTATTCCCTTGCCTGTGCCTTCGGCAACCGGTTTTGCAAACAGGGGAAAGGGCATATTCACCTTTTCGAGATCAGAAAGCCTTTCTATAACGCAAAAATCGGGAGTGGGCACCCCTATATCCCTTATAACATGCTTTGTCATGCCCTTATGGAGGGTCAGAGAAAGCACCATGGGGTCAGAGAATGTGTAGGGTATGCCATAGGCGTCAAGGAGCGCGGGGACCTGGGCCTCTCTGGCAAAGCCCCTGATGCCTTCGGCTATATTGAACACCATGTCCCAGGTATCGCCCGCAGCGAGCCGTTTTGTCAGATCAAATATGTTGCCGACGGGGTCGGTTTCATAACCCAGTTTTCTGAGTTCCCTTTCAATAGCATTAATGGTGTCAGGCCGGTCAAACTCCGCGGCATCTTCTTCGCTCATGCCTGACGCCAGGTAATACTCCTGAAGATCATATGTTATACCGACCTTCATGACACAGACGCCTGACAACCGCCAATGCCTCCCGCAAAGCGGAAGCCCGGGCTCCCCACACGTCCGTTCGGATCAGGATAGCGGTATGTACAGCCCCGGTAGTTTTTTAGCAGCAGGTCATCTCCTTCACGGCCTTCTATATAGTCCGGTAAAAGAGGTATCTTGCCGCCTCCGCCGGGGGCGTCGATTACATAGGTTGGAATCGCATAACCTGTTGTGTGTCCTCTGAGGCCGTTGATGATCTCCAGCCCCTTTTCCACGGATGTCCTCACATGCCCTGATCCGGGGATGGGATCACACTGATAGAGGTAATAGGGTTTTACCCTTATCTTCAGAAGACCATGAACAAGGGACTTTATTGTTTCCACCCTGTCATTTATGCCGGCGAGCAGAACTGTCTGACTTCCAAGCGGGATTCCTGCATCAGCCAGTCTTTCACATGCCTGGGCTGTTTCAGGAGTCAGTTCTTCCGGGTGCGTAAAATGAATGCTCATCCAAAGCGGATGATATTTCTTCAGCATGCGCGTAAGGGAAGGCGTAACCCTCTGTGGCAGAACAACAGGCACCTTTGTGCCGATTCGAATCATCTCGACATGCTCTATCCTGCGCAATCTTGAGATGATCCATTCCAGTATGTCGTCTTCAAGGGTTAAGGGGTCGCCGCCTGAAAGGAGCACGTCCCTTATGGCCTTATTGTTTTCAATATACTCGACGGCCTTCTCCAGCCTTGTCCTGTCAGGCGTTATGGAATGACAGCCTACAACCCTGGACCGTGTGCAATACCTGCAATAGCTTGAGCAGAAATCGGTTACCAGAAAAAGCACCCTGTCAGGATACCTGTGGACAAGCCCATGCACCGGGCTGTCTGAATCTTCTCCAAGGGGGTCCGCTTCTTCGCCATAGGTCCTGATGTTTTCGGCAGTAACAGGCACAACCGCCTTTCTTATGGGATGAGCGGGATTATCCCTGTCAATAAGACTCGCGTAATAGGGCGTTATATTGAGGGGCAGGCCTTTTAATTCGGCTACCGAATCCAGTTCATCTTCGGAGAGATTGATTATACGACCAAGGGTCTCCATATCACGAATGCGGTTTCTGATCTGCCATTGCCAGTTGTTCCATTCAACAGCGCTCGCTGCGGGAAAATATTTTTTTCTGAAGATTGATGAATTGTGGCTGCATCGGAATTTGGGGGAAAAGCCGACACGCCGCAGGGTTGCCACTTTTTGGCTTTGAGGAAGGTTCTCAGGGGATTCGGGTTCAGAAGGAAAGGGCTGCCCGCTTATACTGGGAGGTTCAAGTTCCTCCGCGTTATATGTTTCAGTCTTCATGTTGCCTCTCTTAATTTTATAAAAGATTTTGATGATCAAAAAAAATTTTACTTAAGTAATAGCATTTTATATGCCAGAGCATAACATGCTGATATTTTTGGTAATTTAAAAGAAGGTTAGTGAAAACAGGAACATAATATTCTTATTATAAAAAACAGTGTAAATGTGGATTAGGGACTATTTCAGGAATCATGTTAATAACCTATTGATATATTTGATAAATTAATCAAGAAAAACAAGTTCCGATTTGAATGAAATCGGAACTTTGGATTCTTTAAATTAAGTTAAACCATAATGGTTCATCATTTGAGCAAAATTTTAAACTTCTTTCTGATCTCCCTGTCAATATCTTCGGGAATTTTTAACTCACGGGGTTCATCAAGAATCGATTTCGCGATCTGTGAAGGGGGCAACGGCCCGGTTTCCTGAAGGGTGAGAAGACAATTAAGCTGGGCCGAACTTATGTCATAAAGGCTTGGCCTCATCAATAAGCATTATGGGGATGTCGTCTCTGATCTCATACATGAGTCTGCAATTATCGCAGATGAGTCCATCCTCCGTCTCATTGAGATGAATATCGCCCTTGCATTTTGGGCATGCAAGTATGTCCAGCAATTCCTTACTCAAAGCCATAGTTCTTCTCCTTGTCATATAACCTTATTTTCAAGCTGCTCCCTGATTGCCTTCAGCACCATATCAACATTCAGACCGGAACACAACCCCCTGTCACACCTGCGCTTAAAACACGGCCCGCAACCGGGTGAGATCTGGACAACCACATCAGTTTCCCGCCTCGGACCTGAATAGTCGCCTGATGAGGGGCCGTAATAGGAAACAGTCGGCGTCCCTGCGGCGCTGGCTGCGTGAATGGTTCCGGTATCCGGCCCGATTACCAGGCATGAAGATCTCATTACTTCAATAAAGATGTCAACAGGAATATCCTCCATCACCATAACATTGCTTTTTGCGGCCCTCGATATCTCTTTAGCCCTTTCCTTTTCCGCTGCTCCCGAGCAAGAAAGAACAG
>CAZJOB010000034.1:0-16492 GCA_964547435.1 uncultured Desulfatiglans sp.
ACTCGTAAAAAGTCGATTTCCCTGGTTTGTCATTCCGGAACTTGATTCCGGAATCAATTGATTTCAGATAGTTATAGCTTCCCGCCCCCGTATCAAGTACGGGGCAGGCTCCATTCGCGGGAATGACGTTTTTTAAACTTTTTTTCATCTCAACACCTTTTCAAGCTCCTGGGCAAGGGCAAGGCCCTGTTCGATAATTGAACCACGGTCTGAAACAAGGTTATTCCCCGTGTACCTTCCCGCCTCGCAGCACTCAAATATATTCCTGAGTCTCTCTATGATCCCTTCATCGATGTTTCTTTTTACAAGATGCTCTCTGACGTCCCTGAAGGTTATGGCCCCTGAAGACAGCCTGAGCTTTGCGCCCAGGTACTCCCTGAAAGCAGCAAGCACAACCTCAGCGGTCTCATCAGCGCCGGAACCTGATTTACGCGCCTTTTTAAGGGAATCAACAAGCGCCCTGTAACTCTTTTTAGCCCTGTTCTTCATGGGATCGGCGTTTCTTTTCCTATATAAAAGGGCGCCTGTGAGAAGCAGCAGGTAAAGAAAGGGGGGCAGGAATATGATAATTGCGTTCCCTGTTGATTTGAGCCATGAAAGAGGGTAAAGCCTTTTGTTTTCAATAACCGACATATCCTCATAGTTAAAGGCTATTCCCCTGTTAAGGGTCTCTATTTCCGCGCCGGTTGGGCCCTTAATGGGCGCCCCTTCGGCATCGAGGAATGTAATAACATTGGTTTCATTGACCTTTATGGGAATAGGCTTTGACGAGGCGTATCGGTATTTTTTAAGACTCGTATCAAAGTAGGGTATCTCTATTGAAGGTATCTCTCTGACCCCGGAGTTCATGGGCCTGATGGTCTGGGTGAATATCTTTTCATTGCCCGACACCACTCCCGATGCCATCTCGGAAGGAATCCTGAAGTTTTCCGCGAGCGCCTTCTGTCTGTTGAGATCAGGGGCATTGACATGTTCAAGAAATTCCGGTCCGCTGATTGAAATGGTGAGTGTGACAGGATCTCCGACATTTACTTCAAGGGGTTCGGCGTTTGCGTTCAGTTCATACCTGCCCACATAGCCGGAAAAGTCATGGGGCCTGCCCTCAGCGGGCAGTTCTTTAACTTTAATAACAGGGGCATTTGAGGGAATTACCACCTTTTTATAAACACCCCTGCGGGACATGCCGAAAAATTCATCGTCAAAAAGGTCTGAAAAGGGGTCGGTTGAGCGTCTTCTTTCATACCCCTCAAGCTCGCTGCATGCCACTGTTGCGTTTTCTATTACGATTCGGCCAGGCCTTTTGGGGATGAGTCCGAGGCTGAATGAAAGCGTCACATAATCTCTTCCCTCATATCTTTCTCTGCTTTCTTCGGCAATTGCCTCTCGGTTGCCCAGATTAATGCGGTACAGCTTTTTCCCTGATCCCGTGTCAACCTTCATGTCAGTTAATAGAAAATCATCGGTTTCAACAAGAGGAAGGTTGAAACTGAAATCCTGTACGTTTTTGCCAATATACCATTTTACAGTGAGGATAAGCGGTTCTCCCACATAGCATTCATTTGTGGAAAGATTAAGCCGCAATTTGAAGTCGTCGGTTTCAACAGGTTTTGACACCCTGATAACAATGGGGTCGGTTGAGACTCTTTGCCCGTCTGCGGAAACCTCTATGGATGGAATTATAAACCTGCCTGTCTTTTTTGGAGTAAGCTGCCATGTGAAGAAATAACCTTTACGAATATCCTGCGACACCTTTCCATTGATAATGGTAATGGAACTGCTGCTGTTCTGTCTGCCGCCGAGAAAATCCACCGTGAAATCGGTTAGATGCGACATGTCAGGCTGTTCGGGATTATCACTGCCCGAGACCTGTATCTGAAATGTAAAGGGTTCGCCCGCGTACACCTCATCCCGTTCCACCACGGCCTTTACGCTGAAGTCGGCCGCGTAGGAAAGGTTTGCCGCGCAAATAAGACATGCAAGTATGAAAATAAGTTTACGCATTTGTGTTATTACCAATCCTTGTCAACATCACGATAACCTGTGGAATCCCTTAACTGCCGGTTTTTCCGGTTTTCCTTTTCTTCATCCAGTATATCCTGCGCCTCCTCGTTCAATCGGGCAATTTCCTGTTCCTGCTGATCATTCGGCTGATCCTTTTTCTCATTACTTTCATTCTCCTGAGAATCTTCTGACTGCTGCTGTTGCTGATTTTCCTCTCCCTGTCCGCCCTGACTCTCCTGCGGGTTTTTCATGGATTCAAGGGCGTCTTTCAACTCCTTTACAGCCTTGTCCTGATTGGCGGCAGCGGCCGGTAAATTTGTATTATTCAGGTTGCCCTTTGCTGCCTCCTGTTCCTTGACAGCGTTGTTCAGGTGTTTTTTAACAGGATTCTCATCCTTCTGTCCCTGGGCATTCCCCGGTTGGTCAATCGTATCGGAAAGGGCCTTTGTGTCCTGTTTTATCTCTTCCTGGTTTTTTGCCAGGTCCCCGATCCTTTCCTTTATCTTATCGGTTGTCCCTCTTTTTGCGCGCTCCTTTTCTGTTTCCAGATTATCGGCAAGGGCCTGCTCCTGTCTCTTTATTATCTCTTCCAGTTTCCGGGCAAATTCCTCGGCCTGTTTTTCCCTCTCCTTTGCCTCCTGTTCCTGTTTTTTGATCTCATCAAGAATGTTTTTCAAAAAAAGGCGCGCCACCTCTATGTTTTGCGCCGCCTCTGTAAGACCGGGATCAAGTTTCAGGGCATCATGAAAATGACTGATGCTCTTTTCACAGAGTTCAAGGGCCTTTTTCAGGTCACTGTCCAGTTGCCTTTCTGCCTCGCGAAAGGAACAGTTGCCCAGGTTAAACCTGCTTTTTGCCTCAAAAAGAGGGTCTTTTGTTCTAAGGGCCGCCTTTTCAAAGGACTCCATAGCAGAGAGGTAATCGCCCTTGCGATAGAGCGCGGCGCCCTTGTTGAAATAGATATATGGAGACTCGGGACTGTTCACACCTGCTTCTTCATAAAATTTCAATGCCTGATCATAATCTCCGGCCAGCCATGAACTGTTTCCCCTGTCTACAAGCTTCGACGAAGACACGGCCTTTGCGGGCAGAGGGGAAAACATTATGATCAATGAAGCCGCAATGCAAAGACAAAGGCATTTATATAATACTGTTCTAAACCTAAACACTGCGGTTCACCTTTCTTCGCTCTGAGATGATATATTCGGCAAACAGGAAAAACAGCCCCAGGCTTATGAAGATCTGGAATTTTTCTTCATAGCGCTTTATTGTCTCTGATTCCAGTTTTCTCTGTTCAGCCGATGCTATAAGCTGCCTGTAAACAGATCCGAGGTCAATGGCGCCGGTAGACACGTTAAAGTATTTTCCTTCAGGCGTGACATTGACCATTTTTCTAAGGGTATCGGCATCCAGTCTGCTCCAGACCTCCTTTCCCTCGTATTTTAAAAAGACCTTTTTACCTTCCTCATTTGTCACGGGAATCCGCTTCCCTTCATTTTCATCTCCCAGGCCCACTGCAATAAGCCTGATGCCTTTTTCACCCGCCTTTTTTGCTGCCTCAACCGGAAAACTGTCATGGTCCTCGCCATCGGTAATGAGGATTACATCCTTATACTCCCTGAACTGATCGTCAAATACATCTGTGGTCACCAGACGAAGGGCGTCGCCAATCAGGGTTCCGCCTCTTGATATGCTTTCAACTGATATATCTTCGAGCATGAGCCGGAAAAAGCCGTAATCGTGGGTGAGAGGGCATTTTACCGCGGCCGTGCCCGCAAAGGCAACAAGGGCTGCGCGGTCTCCCTGCAACTGGTCGAGACAGTCCTGAATGGCGAGCTTTGCCCTTTCAAGCCTGTTGGGCACAAGGTCTTCGGCCAGCATGCTCCTTGAAACGTCCAGAAGAAATACAACATCGCGGCCTCTTCGCTCAATCTTTTCAGGCCTTGGATTCCATGACGGCCTGGTAAGGCCGAATATAATGAATAGCATGGACAATAAAAGAAGCGACGCCTTTATATATCTTTTCGAGTATGCGACTGAGATATATATTCTGTCCATCAGGCCCGCGTCGATAAACTTCAGGAGCGTGGAACGCCTCTTCTGCCAGCCATAGATGAAAATGGCTGCCGCGAGGGGAATGGCCCACAGCAGATGAAGCATGTATATATTATGGAGTTTTATACCTGTCATGGAATCTTCCTGTACAGACTGTTATTTAAAATAATCTCAATCATGATAAGAATCAGGCCGGACAGGGCAAACCACATGAACGATTCATTGTAATCAACAAACCTGATTGATTCTATCTCGCTTTTTTCCATGGCATCGATTTCACGATATATTTCTATCAGAGATTCCATGTCATCGGCCTCCCTGAATATGCCCCCGGTCATGTCCGCCGCGGCCTTCAGTGCCCCGGTGTCAACCCTCTGTCTTGAAGGCACCTTGTACACACCAAAGGGAGTTTGAACAGATGTTACCGCGTCGCCGCCTCCTATTGCTATGGCATGGATCTTAATTCCCCATTCTGCCGCAAGTTTGGCGGCCTCCTGCGGTGTGCGTTTCCCGGCGTTATTTTCACCATCCGAGAGCAGCACTATCACCTTGCTCTTTATCTCATATGATTCCAGGCCCCCTTTTTCGCGCCTGTATGCCTCTTCAGCCTTTTTCAGGCGGGCCGCTGCCAGGGCGATGGCATCTCCTATGGCTGTGCCGTCTTCTTCACGAGTCTGAACAAGTTTTACGTTTTTCAGAAAAGAGGGCAGGGCCCCGTGGGCCAGTGTAAGAGGGCAGATGGTATCGGAATACCGGGCAAACACTATCATGCCTATGAGATCATTGGGCCTTCCTGAAAGATCTTTCTGATTGCCCATTACAAATTCTTCAAACACATTCTTGACGACCTCCAGCCGGTTCAGTCTTTCTCCCCTGTATTCCAGTTCCGCACCCATGCTGCTTGACCGGTCAACCACCATCTCAATTGCTATTCCTTTACTGACCTCTTTTATCTCCTCCCTGCCGGACTGGGGTCTCGCAAGCGCTATGACAAGCATGGCTATTGCGATAACGCGGATCAGGCCGGGAATCCATATCAGTCTCTGTCTGAGGGATCTTCCTGAGCCCGCGGCGATCTTTAGAGTGGAAAAACCTATTGTCCCGCCCCTTATCCTGATCCTTTTGAGTGCGATCATCAAAGGTATTATCAGTAAGAGCAGGAGCGCCCATGGTGAATCAAAATGCATATTTACTAATCCTCTTCCTTTGTTCCCTGAATAAAGGCGATACAACTGTCATAGCTGTTCTGAATATCCTCTTTAAGCGGTTCATGTTTGGCGAATTTGACCAGGTCGCAGTGGGTGAGAAATGTCCTTAAAAGAGGCTTGTATTTTTCAGGAAAATCCCCGGCAGTATCCAGGCCCGAAAGGAATTCCTCTGTTGTCTGTTCCGGCGCTCGAAGCCCGAAACGGGTTTCAATATACCTTCTGAGGATGCCGGAGAGCCTTTGATAAAATAATTTAATCTCCCCCTTATCTATGAGTCCTTCTTCTGTAAGAAGCCTGATTTCGTTGTAGGCTATCTCATGCGCCTTTAATGTTATAACCCCGCTGTTGCTTTTTTTGTTGCGTCTGAGCATAAATACAGCCAGACCGGCAATAATGATTATGGCAAGCGCAATGCCCGCTCCGATGATCAGGTATTTCCCTGACCGGGGAAGGGGCTGTGGCGGCATGATATCATTGAGCTTAAGATTATCGATATCATCCGGCAGCAGGGAATTGACCCTGATAGAAACCTCAGGCGTCTCGATTTCATGTATTGCCTCTTCACCCTCTTTTTGAAAACTGACCTTCATTGAAGGAATGTGATATTCACCTGAAAGAAAAGGCTCCAGCAGGTATGAGCGGCTGATCTTTTTCCTTTTTTCACCTGCAAGGGCCGGAGGCGATGTATGATAGTCCACAATGCCGAACTGTTCGAGGTTTTCACCGAATGAGGGGAGCGTAACGCTGTATTCTTCATCTATTTCAACAGTGATGGAAAGATTTATCCGGTCCGCGATGCTGATCTCTTTTTTATCGATATCAAGTGTAAGAGAGGCCGGGCCCCTTTCCAATGTTTCGTGTATGCCTGTTTTATTCAGGACAGTGTCAGGCTGTTCCTCATGGTCCTTTTTTGAGCATGAAGCGGCTGAGAGGATGAATGCCTGGAATAGGCATATAATTATAGATATATTGAAAAATTTACGCATAGTCTCAACTCTGAGTTTAAACCCACGGTGGCATATAAAATGCCACCCTACTAAAGAAAATATTTTGTAGGGTCGGGTTTTATACCCGACCGGATTACGACGTTTCGATCCAATTGCATCTTCAGTCTCCGGGTTACACTAAAATGGTGAAAAGAAAAAAGCCGTTTTTCTTTGTTTGTCATTCCCCGGCTTGCCTGCCGGGCCGTAGCCTTGGCGAAGTCTGGACCGGGGAATCCAGTGTTTCAAATTCGGCGATCATCACTTTTCAACATCTGACTTATCCGACAACACTGAATTATGAACCACCACATTATATTTTTCTCTCAGCTCCGAAAGCAGCCTGTTTTGAACATCCCGCTCCTTCTCCTGCCTGAGATCGAGTGCGGCCCTGTCCTTTACTTCATCGAATTCCTGCTGTTTTTCATCCTTAACATACTTTTCTTTATTCGCATTAAAATAGCTCTGAACATCGGTAAGGGTGATCTTTATCTCATTCGTGTATGCCTTTTCCAGGGCCTTTGATGCAAGAAATGAGCGTTCCATTTCCCTGATCTCATCCTTTACTCCGGCATCATTTACCAGGCCCGATTCCCGCGCATTCCTGTAAAGGAGTTCTTCTGCAATATACTGCTCCAGGAACATTCTTCTCTGGCTGTCATTCGAGTACTGCTTCAACAACCGTTCCTTTTCGCTTTTTAACTGTTCTTCAGGCATATAGGGCGCTAACCTGGAAAGCTGAGCCCCGATCAGTTTTTCCAATCTTGCATCCAGGTCTGATTTTCTTATACTTATCTCCCCAATTTCCGCGACAACCGGATCACTATCTATCTCTTCATTCTCATTTACACGAGCGCTCGTGCGATCCCTGAGCTCATAATTCAGGGCCGCGAATTTGCCGAGCGCTTCAAGGCATTCCTGTATTCGTCTTCCTGTTTCAAGGGAAATATCATCCGGTTTCCCGTGTATCTCGGAGCGGTAATAGGCGTTGAGGGCCGGTTCAAACCTGCTATCTTCCTGGAACAATTTTCCTATCCTGTACCATATCCTTGCCTTTTCCTCCGGGTTCATGGATGCCGTGGACATATATTCCTTCCACGCGTTGACCGATGAATCCGCAAGCCCCTGTTTTTCCAGTCTGAGCGCGAGCTGTTTCAGTTCCTCCGCGCCTGCGTCTTTCGTGATAACAGGGGATTCCGCGCCCGGATGCCGGTAAAGCATGATGATCATGTTGCCGAGTACAGCGATGAGAATAATTATCATGAGAATGAGCATTGTTTTGTTGCTGCTTTTCTCTTTCCTTTTTTCAGTTTCCGGTATGCTGAAATCAAGTCCCTTGTCCATTGTTCAAACCTCCTACATTCGGCGTTCTCTTGTTTTGAAAAATTTAATGAGATCAAAGACATAATCCCTGCCGGTCTGAATCTCAATGTGGTCCACATCCATGGATTTAAAAAGGTCTTTGAGCTCAGAGAGTCTTCCTCTGCCAAGCTTCTCATACTCTTTTCTAAAGGCCTTGCTTCCTGTATCAATAAGGATTGTTTCCCCGGTCTCAGCGTCTTCCAGTTCCAGAAGACCTACGTTCGGCATTGTGATCTCCCTGGGGTCGGAGATAGAGACTGCTATCAGGTCATGTCGCTTTCCAAGTATGCGAATCTGATTGTCAAACCCTTCGCCCAGAAAATCGGAGATAAGAAATACAACGCTTTTTTTATTTATTACCTTTCCAAGATATTCTATTCCTGTGGCAATATCGGTGTTTACCTGTCTGGGTCTGAAGTTCAGGAGTTCCCTTATCAGCCTTAGTACATGGGTGGTTCCCTTGCCCGGAGGAATAAACATCTCTACCTGATCAGTGAAAACTATTAGTCCCACCTTGTCGTTGTTTTTGATTGCAGAGAAGGCGAGCAGGGCGCATATCTCGGCAGAGACCTCATTCTTGAACTGTTTTGTGCTTCCAAAGGCGCCTGACGCCGACAGATCCACGAGAAAAATGACTGAAAGCTCTCTCTCCTCCCTGAACAGCTTTACATAGGGCTCTCCCATTCGGGCGGTTACATTCCAGTCAATGGATCTTATCTCATCACCGATCTGATATTCCCTGACCTCCTGAAACTCCATACCCCTGCCTTTGAACACGCTCTCATATTCACCCGCAAGATTGTCATTAACCGCCTTGCTGGTGTATATTTGTATATACCGTATTTTTTTAGATAACTCTCTGGGTATCCGATGTTCTTGTAATTTTTTTAAATTTTTAGAACTGTCGGATATAAATAACCGTTTGAAAATTAAACATAATACCCCGAGTATTAAAAAAACTAAGAGTATTATAAGGATTATTAATACTCTATTCATAATCATGGGACATCTACTGTCTGAAGGATATGTTCGATTATATCTTCAGGCCTCTTTTCCTCCGCCTCAGCCTCATATGTAAGGATCACCCTGTGCCTCAGAACGTTCATAGCAATTGTTTTGATATCCTGGGGTGTGACATATCCGCGGCCCTCGATCAGGGCGTTGGCCCTTGATGCCATAGCCAGAAAGATGGTGGCCCTGGGCGAGGCCCCGTAACGAATATATTGCCTGATATCCATATTGTACTTTTCCGGGTATCTGGTTGCCTCGACAAGATCGGTAATATATTCCTCTATCTTTTCATCCATGTATATTTCATCCGAGAGCAGGCGAAGACGCTTTATGTCGGATGGCGCGAGTATGGGGTCCACATCCAGGGAAGGTTTTGTTCGAGCCATCCTTTTAAGTATCTTGAGTTCATCGGATTTTTCCGGATATGTTACGCGTATCTTGAATATGAACCGGTCAACCTGTGCCTCGGGAAGAGGGTAGGTGCCCTCCTGTTCAATAGGGTTCTGGGTTGCCATAACCATAAAGGGATCATCCAGAGGGAAAGTGGCATCGCCTATGGTCACCTGCCTTTCCTGCATTGCCTCCAGAAGCGCGCTCTGCACCTTTGCGGGCGCGCGGTTTATTTCATCTGCAAGGACTATGTTGGCAAAAATCGGCCCCTTTTTAGTGGTAAAATCGCCTGTCTTGGGATTATAGATGAGCGTACCGATTACATCCGCGGGAAGGAGGTCGGGTGTAAACTGCAGCCGCTGAAAGGTTGCCTGAAGCATTCGGGCAAGCGTTGTGACCGAAAGTGTCTTTGCAAGGCCGGGAACGCCTTCAATAAGCACATGATTATTGCACAATAAAGCAAGAATAAGGCCGTCGATCAATTCGTCCTGGCCCACGATAACCTTGTGCATTTCATCCCTAATGCGTCTGATTAGCGAGCCCTCCTGTTCGACCTTTTCATTGATCTGCTTTACATCCAGGGTCATAGATGATCCTCCTTTAAATAGATTCATTAAATAATATCGCTGACTAATTAATATTATTTATAATATTATTATGTCAACATAGATGAACGAGTGATAAAATCGGGAGAAAAACTAACTCTTACAGACAAATCAGAAATGAAAAAGTTCCTTCAAAAATGTTCGAAAGACAGTTTTTCTTCAAGTTTGACTTTGATTGCAGAATTTAAAGCGATGTTCCCTTTGTGTCAAGTCTATTAAATAGCGAGTGCAACATAATTGATGATGATTTATTTTTTATTTCCAAACACATCACTTATGCATTTTGAAAGAGCTTCCATTTTAAACGGCTTTTGAATATATCCATTACAACCCTTTTCAAGAATCTCAGATACCTTTCCATTGACTGTATAACCGCTTGTCAGAATAACCTTAATATCAGGATTGATGCTCTTCAGCGTGTCAAAGGTTTCTCCTCCGCCCATATCAGGCATAATAAGATCAAGTATCACGAGATCTATTTTTTTCTGATTATCCCTGTATAATCTAATTGCTTCATTGCCTCCGTTTGCCTTTAGGACTTCATATCCCATGGAAATCAGATAATCTTCAAGAACTTCAAGGATTATTTCTTCGTCATCAGCGATAAGCACAGTTCCGCTTCCTCTGCATAACCCTGAAGAGCTTGAGACCTGTTTTTCCTCCTTGAGCTGTGATTTGGGAAAATAGAGGTAGAAAGTTGCGCCGACGCCAACCTTTGATTCAACATCTATGTATCCATTGTGTGATTTGACAATTCCGAAGACAGATGCCAGCCCCAGCCCGGTGCCCTTGCCCGCCTCCTTGGTGGTAAAAAAGGGATCGAATATCCTTTCCATGGTATCAGAATCCATCCCTGTCCCGGTATCCCGGACAGTCAGACGCACATATTCGCTGTCTTTAGGCTTGTAAGGCCTGCCCCGCATGGCATCACGGCTTACATGTTCGGTTTTAATAAACAGATCTCCTCCATTCGGCATAGCATCAGCGGCATTTACATAAATGTTGATCAGTGTCTGTTCGATCTGTCCCTGATTTGCCGTGATGACGCAATTATTCTCACACAGATCAAGGTGGAATCTTATCTCCCTTTTGGTTATTCCAAATGTATTGGATGTCTCTTTTATCAGATTGTTCAGGCACAATGGATTAATCTCAAAATTTCCCTTCCTCGCGTACCCTAGAAGCTGTCGCGTCAGATTGGCGCCGCTTTGGACAAGTTTTTCAATATTTTTAAGACGTTCGCAGAGGGAATTATCCTCATCCATATCAATGAGCGCCAGCGAGCTGTTGCCCTGAATGCCCATAAGCAGGTTATTGAAATTATGGGCCATCCCGCCCGCAAGCGTTCCCAGGGACTCCACCTTCTGCGCCTGTCTTATCTGGGCTTCAAGATTTTTCAGTTCGGTGATATCCGCATAAAAAACAATCTGTTCACCGGTTTGCATGGTCACGGGCCTGAAATGAATGATCTTGATAGAGCCATCCCTGCAATAAACATCATGGGTCTGAGACCGCGCCTCGCCCACCCTGTATTCCTCCAGATTTCTGAACCAGTTTTCAATGACGCGCCTTCTGTACTCTTTGTTAGGGTGAGCTTTTCTGAACCATTCTCTGCCATTGGGTATGTCTTTAAGTGTGTATCCGAACAATTCGGTAAACTTGGGATTAAAATAGATGTAGTTGTTATTCTTATCCAGAAGAGAGATGCCCAGGGGCGCGTTTTCAACCAGAAACCGGAATCTTAGCAAGTTCTTCTGTATATCTTTGTACAGTTCAAGGCTTTTTTCTGTCGTGTCCTCGGCATCCTTACGAATCCTGATCTCCTCGCTGAGGTAATTCAACAGTTCTTTTCGCGCGTGGATATAATTTTTGCTGTCCGACAGCATTTGAAGAATATTATTCAGCCTCTCCGGTATCTCTACGCCTTCTTCCTGTTCGTCTCTGATATGTTTCAATCTTTTTTAACCTCTTATTAAATTATGTTCGAACGGTTGAATATGATTTAAAACTATCGTATTGTTAACAGATGCAATTTCGTGCCCATATCTGTTTTCTATTTTTTGCAAAAAAAAAGAAAAATATGGACGTTTGATTTAATGTGTTAAACTTTTTTAAATAATATTCAAATTATATTTAATTAGATTTAGTTAGTCCTGAATATTGACGATATCGTCAACATGATGACTCCCCTGATTTTGTGCGAGGTCTATGGCATATAGTTATTTTGGCGAAAAATGTCAAATATTAGTCTTGGGATATTAGAAAAATATAGGTATTCACAAAATTTTATAAAAAGATTATCCTTTAAAAATCATGCCACCATTTCAAAGAAAGATTCTGTTAATTCCGAAGAATGCACAGGGAGGTAAAGGATGAGTGATGAAGGAGATATAGTGCTTATATACCACAAGGATGAACCGGGTGTATACGGACGCATTGAGAAGATTCGACCGGACATAAAAAAGGACTGGTATAAGGTTACAATCACCCTGCTTACCATTCCCCATCAGGTGATAACCTGGATACTGCGTGCTGAATACATAAACGGTCAACCATTTACCATGAGCGGCAATCCCATGAAACTGGTAAAACTTGAAAGGATGATCCCTGAAGACAATGATGATTCAAAAAGCAGTCCGGGTCAAAAACAGAAAGCAAAGAAAGAGGGCAAGGTAATACCTTTTAAAAAGAACCCTGACGACAAAAGCAGATAGCGTATCAGCATCACCTGCCGCATCGTGAAAGGTCATATAATCTTCTGCTTAATTCCTGAAGCCTTTCATGATCAGGCCTTTTCTCATTCGAAGAATCGAAGGAGGGAATCACCGCTTTTTTATTGATCAGGTTTATAGCGTTTTTAAAATTGAGGCGTGAAAGCGCTCCTATATGTTCCACAACGCCAAGTTTCAGGTACTTTTTACCAAGGTAGTCCATGTGTTTGAGCAGGTTTTCTCCCGACAATGTCTCATCCTTTTTCATACCCAGGGCCTGAGTCGCAATCCAATAGGATTCTATAAAGGTCTTTACCATAGCCCCCCACATGGGCAGCCTGTCAAAACCCTGTTTGGTGATCGTGTATTCTCCATTATTCCCGGTCTGATTCAAATAACCAATGCCGGAAAAATAATCCATAACATCAGCCAGTTTCTGTTTTTCTCTCTCATCATTACTGAAGACAAATTCCAGACTGAATATCTCTTTTAGAAATTGATATTCTCTAACGAGTTTTTCAATCCCGAGTTCCTCTTTTGTGCAGGCCAGAAGAGAGACAGCCACCAGTGAATGGTTGATAAAAAAATGAAGGATGCTGTTTTTATAATATTCCAGTTCCAGTTTTTTTTCATCTTCAACAAAATAAAAACGTTCGTCAGGTTCAAAGGTGTCTTCCATGAAATCCAGAATCTTCCAGTTGATGAGCAGGTCAATTGTTTCCCCGATTGCCTTCGCCGGATCATGAAGTGTGTCTGATATTGGTATCTTATGCCTTTCTATATATTTCCCAAGAAGCTCTATGGATTCATTGAGTTCGAAAAGATAGAAGCCCTTTCTGTGATTGCACAGTATCGCTGTGCTTACAAGCGCGAGGGGAGTGACGACAGAGACATTGTTTATGGATTCAACCAGGTGAGATGCGAGGTCATGATGAACCTGCTCAATCCTTGTTCCCTTTTCCTTAAGATAATCGTTGAGTGAAAAGGGCCTGTCAAATCGTATGTATATCTTTCCATATCTCTTCTTGAGAAAATGTCTGGCCCTCAGTATCTGCCTGAAATTCTCCTTCTCCTTTGTGCCGCCACCCACCTCCCTCAGGTATGACTTTTCCTCAATTATCCTGTCATAGATTATGGAGGTAGGTACAAAGATCAAATCCCTGCAGAATCCCTCTTCATAGGCCTTGAGTATTATGGAAAGAAAGCCCAGTTTTGGAAGCACCAGTTTTCCGTTTCTGCTCCTTCCCCCTTCTATGTAGAATTGAATATGGTAGCCCTCTTCAAGAAGGGATTTTACATACCTGGCAAAGACCTCGGCATAGAGTTTTGCGCCCTTGAAAGATCTTCGAATAAAAAAGGCGCCGCTTTTTCTGAAGATATGGCCCATGGGCCAGAATGAAAGATTCTGCCCTGCCGCTATCCTTGGAATATGCATGTTGTTGTCATAAAGCACATAATTAAGGGCAAGATAGTCAACATGACTCTTGTGTGAAGGGACATATACAATGGGACCTTTTCTTGCCCAATGTCTGAGCTCGGCGAGGTCGGTCTGAACCGTGTCTATTCCGTCAAATATCCTTCGCCATAACCACTTGAGCGCCAACCTGAAAAAGTAGACATAGGTGCTGCTGTAATCGGCAGCAATCTCATCAAAATATTCGCCGGCCTTCTTCCTGTTTTCTTTCAGTATTTTTTCGTTGCCGTCAGCCATTTTTTCAATAAAGGCGTTAATTCCTTTATCCCTTAGAACAATCTCTTTAAGCTGCGGTCTGGATTTCATGACAGGCCCTAAGAGTACACGTTTCTGGCGGTCGATTCGTGCAATAAGATCCTGTTTGATATCCATGGCCGTTTCATCCGCGCTCTTTGATTCAGGCAGGTCCTGAATATATGATCTGAGATTGACCGGTTCTCCGAAATCAATGAAGGTGTTTTTATAGTGCCGGAAAAACAGTATTATCTTTCTTATGGCGCCAGGATTGTCCCTGTAACCGAAAAGCACGTCAAAGAGATTCGAACTCTCCTTTTCAGGTGTGCGTTTGAACATAATCAACTGCGGAACAATAAATACCGGAACGTCGGATTCTCTCTGAATATCTATCAGAAAGGAGAGAGGGTCTTTTTCAGAATGGACGAATTCCCTGATAAAACCTGCCGGATCAATAAGAGAGATAAGTGAGACTGACTTTTCCTTAAGCATCTTCTTGTAGAAACCGGTCTTATATGGTCCTGGGATCCTGCCATACCTGACAAATGAAGACACGTAAAATATGATTATTCTGAAAAGCCTGCTGATCGGCAGTACAAGAGACATATTCTGATCAAACATGATTTTGGGGTAGGGGAGACGTCTCTGCCTGAGAGTGTAATGATAAAGCAGGCTGTCAAGAAGCCCCCGGTATTTTACCGCGTAGACCACTATTCCGCGGCGATGCATTTCTTTGAGGGAGTCTGTCATGTTATTATCCAGGTTGACTTTCTTGAACAACCTGTATAAAAGCCAGCCCAGAAATATGCCCGGTTTGTAATCGAGTACAAAGGGATAAATAATCTTTTTTCTGAAATTTTCCATGGTGTTTTAATAACTCCGATTCGAAAAAAAAACCACAAAAATTTTATAGCTCTCGCGCACTCGCTTCGCTCATTAGAGGCATCCGCCGACGCTCTTTGTGCTATGGCGGGACAGGCAGGACACACAGAGAAAAGCTATTTTTTATGTTTAAAAACAAAAAAGCTCTGTGAACTCTGTGAGAATTTTGGCTATTAAGTATTAGTTATCACCTGGGAATTATTAGTTGTCGCCTGAGCCATTTAAAATTGTCATTCTGAGCGAAGCGAAGAATCTCACATGAATCTGTTAATCCTGGCTGGCGTGATCTGGCATGTGACTGGTCATAAAATAGAGACCCTTCGCTTCGCTCAGAGTGACAGGATCGGGCACGGCTGTAGATACTTGCCTGGCAAAATTCTCAATTAAAACAGGTCATTAATCCTTTGAGAAATTCGAATTGATCCAGAATTTTTTATTTGTCTCGCCCAGCCTGTCCCGATGCATTATGCGGGATTCGCTTCGCTCACTCGGGACGCTTCCCGCATACATTAATATACTGGCGCCAACCGGTTGCACCTGGAAACCAAAAAGGCCAACCCTACAGAACCTTTTTTCCCTTGCGCCTTGCGCCCTGAGCCCTGAGCCACAATCCAAATATGCCTTCGCCTTTCGCCTATGCAAACGTCCGTATTATGTTTTTATTCTTGTACATGTTACAAACTCCATGTTGACAAATACACATGTATGTTTAACAATAATAAAAAAATGATCCCAAGAGAGGCAAGCATGTTAAAACCCATGATTATTTCAAAACTTACAATCGATCCTCTTACAAATCAGCCTATAGTGATTCTGAAAGAGATCGACGGCAATAAGACGCTCCCCATATGGATCGGTCTGCTTGAGGCAACAGCCATTGCCACCAAACTCGAGGGAGTTGAACTTGAAAGACCAATGACCCACGACCTCCTTAAAAACATGCTGGAACTGGTCGATATCAAGGTGCTTAAGGTAGAGGTGTGCGATCTGAAAAATAACACATATTATGCACTTATTCACATATCCCACAACGGCAAGGAGATTAAAATAGATGCCAGGCCCAGCGATGCGCTGGCCCTTTCTCTCCGGGTAAACGCGCCGATATTTGTAGCCGAAGAGGTAATAAAAAAATCAAAACAGATAGACCTGAGCGCTGAGCCGGAAATCAAATCTGAAGAAGGGAAAAAATGGCAGGATATCCTTGAGAGTCTGAATCCCGAGGATTTCGGCAAATATAAGATGTGAATATGATAGACCTGCACACACATTCTATTTTCAGCGACGGCGTTCTGATTCCAACAGAGCTTGTGAGAAGATATGAATATCTCAAATATTCCGCTGTGGCCATTACCGACCATGTGGATTCATCAAATCTTGATTTTATAATTCCCCGCATTGTCTGCGTGGCGGAAGAGTTGAATAATTTCCAGTCTGTAAAGGTGATCCCGGGAGTGGAAATAACCCATGTTCCGCCTAAACTGATTCGCACACTGGTTGAAAAGGCAAGGAAGCTCGGCGCCCTTATTGTCGTGATTCATGGTGAGACGATCGTGGAACCTGTGCCCGCGGGCACCAA
>CAZJOB010000035.1:0-16393 GCA_964547435.1 uncultured Desulfatiglans sp.
AGGCATAACCGGGGCTCCCGGTGTGGGCAAGAGCAGCCTGGTTGACCGGATGGTGGAATACCTGAGGCAGCAGAATAAAACAGTGGGGATAATAGCGATTGATCCCACAAGTCCTTTCAGCGGAGGCGCCATACTTGGCGATCGCATAAGGATGCAGAGACACAGCAGTGACAGGGGAGTATTTATAAGATCGCTGGCCACAAGAGGTCATTTCGGGGGGCTCACCCTTTCTACGAGCGGCGCAATAGACGTGCTTGACGCCATGGGAAAGGACTGCATTATAGTGGAAACCGTGGGAGTGGGTCAGGATGAGGTCGAGATTGTAAAAAAGGCCCACACTACCGCCATTGTGGTTATTCCCGGTATGGGCGATGACATTCAGGCGATAAAGGCAGGCATCCTGGAGGCCGGCGATATCTTTATTATCAATAAATCCGATCGTGAAGGGGCTGACAAGACAGCAGGTGAACTGCGCTCGATGATTGAGATGGGATATAATCATAAGGAGAGCGGGAAAAATGAATGGCTGCCGCCCATTATCAAGACCACTGCAACCATGAATGAAGGAGTGAAAGAGGTGCTTGAATCGGTTGAGAAACACAAAGAACACCTCATTAATCTATCCGGAGATATAAACCGGCGCAGGAGGATAAATCAGGTAAGAGAAGAACTGGAGGAGATTATTAAAAACCGCCTTGTTCAGGAAGTCTTCAATCGTTTAATGGAAGGCAGTGACTTTGAGAAATCGGTCAGATCTATTGCAGATGGAAAAACCGATCCCTACACTGCCTCTGATGAATTAATCCTTAAGAATCTCAATCTTTAAACAAAGCCCGGAAGACTTATGAACACTGAAACCTATCCGCATATCTACCAAAATATTATCCCGGACTTTGAGGAGTTCTGTGAGAGCATAAATCTCCCGGCCCCCACCCATATCAGGGTCAATACGCTCAAGACTGATCCTGAAATGGTTAAAAGGGGCATGGAAAAAAGGGGCATTGAACTCAGGTCTTCGGGAGATAAAAACGGCCTTTTTTTTGGAATAGACGATACGGTTTCATCCGGAAATCTTCCTGAATATTTTTTGGGCCATATTCACCCCCAGGCGCTCACATCATGTATCGCTGCCTCTGTATTATCCCCTGAAAAGGAAAGCCTGGCGCTGGACATGTGCGCTTCACCAGGCGGAAAAACATCCCACCTTTCGGCCATAATGTCAAATACAGGCATGATTGTTGCCAATGAGCTTTATCCCGGAAGGCGTGTTCCCCTTGCCCATACCCTTTCAAGACTGGGTGTCATGAACTGCATTCAGACAGGATACCAGGCCCAGGAATTTCCAATGAGACAACAGTTCGATTTTGTCCTGGCAGATGTGCCTTGTTCAGGCGAGGGGAGGATGAGGAATATCAAAAAACCGGATAAATTTCTGAACATCAGCAGTAAGGCAGGGCATAACCTGACGAATCTGCAGAAAAAGATAATTTTAAGAGGCTTTGATCTTCTCAGGGATCAGGGTGTCATGCTTTATGCCACATGCACCTATAATCCCGAAGAAAATGAATCAATTGTGCAGCATCTTCTCGACAACAGAGATGCCGGAATATTGCCTATTGAATGTGATTTCGCGTTTGAGAGAGGCCTGAATCAGTGGAGAGAATGCAAATATGATGAAACTATGGAAAGAACAGCCAGATTTTATTCACACCATGTCAATTCGGTGGGATTCTTCATGGCCAGAATTGGCAGAAGAAAAGGATAGATCTTTCCTGCTCAGTTATCTGTATAACAGATTCGGGATGCCTGAAGAGACCTTTGATGATTATTCGATTTTATACAAAGGTAAATGTTATTGGTTTCTCAGAAGGTCTCCATGTGTTGACCGGGTGACAGGTCTTAAGGCGGTGGCGGTCGGTATGAGGGCGTTTCAGGAGCTGGGCAGTTTTATAAAGCCCACAACAAGGATGATACAGTTTTTCGGTCACAGGGCTGAAAAGGCGGTCCTCAATATAAATGAAACAACGCTCAGGAGATTGATATGCGGAGAACATATTCAGACAGAAATGGAAATTGAAAACGGTTATGTGATATTATCTCTTGATTCGAGGGCACTGGGTCTGGGACTGATCATAAACGGACTTGTCAGATCGCAGCTTCCTGAAAAAGAAGTCAGGTTTTTGATATTTTAGGCCATAAAAACAAAGCGGGGATTCAATATGATATTGAAGAAAAGCTCTGTGAGATTTCCGGTTCCATCCGGCAGTTATATAATAAGCAGAAGTGAAGATAAGGTGCTTGACGCATATCTGGGGACATGCATTGGCGTTACTGTCTTCAGCAGACACGCGGATATCGGCGGATTGATACATATACTGCTTCCGGAACCTTCCGGGGGAGACCCTTTTGGATCACCGGTAAATTATGCCTCTACAGGGCTTCCAATCTTTTTAAGGGAGATAAGAGCCAGGGCCGGCAACAATGTAGATGATATGGTCGCTACGGTTGCAGGCGGGGCCCTGGTAGGTCCTGTTTCTAATCTGGATCTGGATCTTGATATCGGCGGCCGTACAGTTGAAATAGTGGAAAGGATACTGGAGGATGAGAAGATACCGATACAAAAGAGTGAAACAGGAGGTTATTTTTCCTGTCGCCTGAGTCTGGATCTTTCATCATGGGAAAGTCGAATTGAGCCTATCTGCAATCCGATGAGGTCGAGTTTCGATAATTTTTTTCAGCCCACTGATAAACAGTTGAAGAACGCCATAGCCAATGTGACTCCAATCCCTCAGATAGCGCTCAAGGTGCTGCGCATGCTGCAGGGCAGGAAATACAATATGGATCAACTGGCAAAGGAGATAAGACAGGATCAGATAATAAGCGCTCGAATATTGAGACTCTGCAATTCGGCCTACTTCAGTCATAATGTCAAGATCGATTCCATTGACCGGGCGCTTGTGGTGGTTGGCGAGAAACACCTCCTGGAACTGGTGATCTCGGCTTCAATGGAGAACTTTTTTTCACAAAAAGCAGGAGGGTACTCTCTTTGCAAGGGCGGTCTTTTCAAACACGCTGTGGGAACAGCCATGATATGCGAAAAACTGGCCGGATTCGGTAAAAAACTGCCAAAAGATCTGGCCTACACTGCGGGACTGCTGCATGATATTGGAAAAGCGGCCCTTGACCAGTATATGAATATTGCCTATCCCATGTTTTATCGAAGAACACAGGAGAACAGTGAAAACCTGATAAATGTTGAACTGGAGTTGTTCGGTCTTAACCATACTGAAGCCGGCGGCAGGCTGGCGAAAGAATGGTCGCTGCCGGAGCGTCTGGCCGAAGCAATCAGATATCACCATGAACCTGAAAAGGCGACCATTGATCCGGAACTCACTCACCTGGTCTATATCGCTGATCTTATAATGTCCAGGTTTCTGGTGGGTCAGGAACTGGAAAGGCTTGATTCTGAATATCTCGGGGCCAGTCTGGAAAAAATAGGAATAAAATCAGATCAGTTCCAGGTGCTGATTGAAAACATAGCCGGGATTATTCATCATCTTTCCACTTAAACTCCCTTTTAGCTCTTTACTAAGGCGCATTATTTATATAAAAAAAGAACAATTGCCGCAGGCAGCAAAAGAATATAGAATAAAAACCATATGAATATAAACGGAGGCTCATATGGCAACGAGAAACGCGGATTTTGCCGGAAGCTGGTATCCATCCAGGGAGTCGGAATGTCTTGAATTTTTTGAAAGATTTGAAAAAAACTCAGTGCAGCGCGCTTCAGGAGGAGCAAAATATCTTGGCGGAATACTTCCACATGCGGGCTGGATATATTCCGGCCAGATTGCCTATAATGTAATAAAGTATCTGAAAAACGACACTGACCCTGATGTATTTGTGATCTTCGGGAGGCACCTGTATCCCGGAAGCAGTAATTTTATTATGGCAGAAGGGGCCTGGGCCACTCCCCTTGGCGATCTCCCTATAGCGGCAGACCTGGCTGAAAAGATCATATCAGAGTTTAAATTCACTCTGGAAACGCATGCCAGATACGAGCCGGATAATACCATTGAGTTGCAATTACCGTTTATAAAATATTTTTTCCCTGAAGTGGAAATTCTCCCTGTGGGGCTTCCCCCGGCGGTTCTATCTATAAAGATAGGGGAAAGAATTGCTGAGCTGGCGGAGAAAATGGGAAAAACTATTCTTGTGCTGGGCTCTACAGATCTTACTCATTATGGCCCCAATTACGCCAACACGTCAAAGGGGTCAGGCAGGAAAGCGGTTGAATGGGTAAAGAATGAGAATGATAAAAGGATGGTGGATCTGATACTTGAAATGGAACCGGAAAAGATAATAAGGGAATCCCTCATCAACTCAAACGCCTGTTGCTCGGGCGCTGTTGCAGCGGCCGTGGCGGCAGTGAAAAAGATGGGCGCGGTCAAAGGAGAACAGTTGATATATTCTACAAGTTATGATGTCAGACCTGACAGCAGTTTTGTGGGTTACCTGGGTGCAGTGTTCAGCCGCCAATAGAGCATTGTTTACTCAGCGGGATTCGATTTGAAGAGTTGATATGAATAAAAAAAGAGTGAAAACAGAACTTCTTATACATGACCTTAAAAATCCCCTGGCGGTTATTGAGACCGGAATTCATCTTCTTTTACGGGAAATTGATAAGTATGGGCCTCTTACAGACAGGCAGGTCAAGGTTTTAGGGCGGACCATGAGAAACGCGAAAATTGCCATGGGCCTTGTAAATGACATCATGGAGATAGGCAGATCAAATGAGGGCATTATCTTAAGAGAGCGGTGCAGATGTTTCGATGTCATACTGGCTCCTCTGGTCGAAATATTTGATCTCTTTTATCCTCATAAAGCTGAGAGAATAGGGGCCTGCGGAGATGTCGACGAAGTGATAAAAGAGCTGGAAAAGGACAATATCCTGCTTCAGATCGACGAGGTCCTGTTATCAAGAGAACTGTATCTTGATGTTCGTAAAATCAGACAGATTATAAGAAACCTGTTGAGTAACGCCATGAAGTTTCGCAGAGAAACTATCGTTATCCGGATAGGAGTAAAGGATGATAATTTATCTGTCTCAATCCGGGATGACGGGCAGGGGATCAACAGGAAATACCATGAAAAGATATTTGAAAGCTATTTTCAACTGGGCAATGAACGCGAACAGTGTGTAAGAGGGCATGGTCTTGGCCTGGCCGGGTGCCTGATGCTTGTTGAAGATATGGGTGGAGAAATGGAAATTGAAAGCGATGAAGGGAAGGGGGCTTCCTTTACCGTAAAATTGCCAATATAAATAATTCGATTTTTGGAGGATGAAAATGGATTCTATTGAAAAGGCAAAAATTAGAATCGAACACTGGATTGATCATGGCGATCATCATATTGAGGAGTATTTGAATTTTGCCGAGCAGCTTGAACAGGCCGGGGCCATAGAAAGCGCCGGGCATATAAGAGAAATGATCAGGCTTAATCAGAAAAGCACGGAATGTCTTAAAAAGGCCTTGACGGCGCTTAAATAGAACAGGGAGGATTTCAAATGTGCGAGGCTCACGCTTATATACTGAAAAATGGTGAAGAGAAGCTGATAATGGAAAGTGTTGATCAGGTCGATGTGGAAGGCGATGAGATCAGGATGATCAGTATTTTCGGCGAACAGAAGAGTGTAAGGGCTAAGATATTGAAATACAACGGGTCAGACAGCAGATTGCTGATGGAAGCGCTTGATTAGAGGAGGCGCCCTCACTCATGAAAGCGAGAGTGAAATTGATTGAAAAATGCGCGGATGTCATCATGAATTCCAGACCTGTTTTGGCCCTTACAGGCGCCGGCATATCAGTTGAGTCGGGCATCCCTGATTTCAGAGGAAAGAATGGGCTCTGGTCCATATATGATCCGGCCGAATATGCCACCATAGACGCCTTCAGGTCAAATCCCGAAAAGGTGTGGAAAATGTTCAAGGATATGGATGATCTGGTATTCAGGGCCAAACCTAATATGGCGCATAAATGCCTGGCGCAACTGGAAAAGATGGGTTTTCTTCATTACATTATTACCCAGAATATTGATAATCTTCATCAGGCAGGCGGATCTGAAAAGGTTATAGAATATCACGGGAATTCAACTACCCTTTCATGCCTTTACTGTAAAAACAGATACATAAGGGATGAATTTGACGGTCAGACGCCCCCGGTATGCGTGTGCGGAAAAATTCTTAAACCCGATGTGGTGCTTTTTGGAGAGGCAATACCTCAGGAGGCCCTTGAACTTTCAATCCGGCTCTCGGTCATGGCCGGGGCGCTTCTGGTAGTCGGCACTTCCGCTTCAGTGTCTCCGGCAAACTACATCCCTGCCACTGCAAAGCAAAATGGCGCTAAGATAATAGAGATAAACCTGGAAAGGACCCATCTGACTGACAGTCTGACCGATATATTTATTGAAGGAGATGCGGGGGATGTGATGAGCGGCGTGGTTGAAGCAATAAAGAAAAGATCTTCTTCGAATTAGCGGGAGTGCCGGTCCTCGACATGTCAAGAGATACTTGCCGTTTTTTGTTGACAAAGATGGAAAAAAAACTAGATTATTCGACTCAAAATAACAGTATGTCCAATAATCTGTGAAATCAAGGTAAGAGATTGTGTCAATTGAGATTGAAGAGGCCGTTCTGAAAAAGGCCTGCATGGAGATGATAGACACTATATTTGTCTGTCTACCCAATGCGTATAAGGGTACAATCTATAAAGTCGGCAAGATGCCTGACCTGAATGTTGAAAGAATAACTTCAGGTATAATTGACGAGGATAGATCTTATATATCGTGGGGGCTGCCGGCCCAATCAGAGTATAATCCCCCGGGCAAGCCATGGATCAACTACAGAGATGAACCTGGGACAAGGCCGCTTGAGGCCATGGCCTGGTGTGTGGAGAGGCAGAAGAGCTGGACAGCGGAAGACCCGGGAAATGATCTGAGAAGCGTAAGACTTCAGATGGATGTGGGGCTTGAAGACTTTCAGCACATGGAGCCAGTGCTGGTAAGAAAATCCGATATCAACCTCGATATGTATTCCTCGACTCAATACCCAAGAAATTACCGTGGAGAAACCATCTGGCAGGAAAGCGACTATATAGTGGTCGCCGTGATAAAGATACATTTCCGGCCCTACACGATCAGGATGAACAGTCACGAGACAAGGGTAATTAAGAAGTTGTCACGATCCCTCGGCACGGAGCTTTTGTCCTATCAGTTGCGCCAGGATTCCATGAAGGCCATGCAGGATCTTTCCCGGGACAGGCTCAACGCCTGCAATATTCTTGCAGATTCCCTCAGAAACGCCATTACAAAGTCGGGGCTTATATTCACTCTTGTCAAACAGGAGATCGGGTTTTTAAGAGATCAGTGGGAGGAGATGGTTCTAAAGGCCCGTGATGAAGAAAATCCAAGGATCGAGGGCTTAAAGATTTTGAACCGGATACTTGACAGCATGGGTGAAAATCGCAGTGATCTCGTAGACATCCTCAAAAGCGCCCATAAAAAATTTTCCGAGATGTCCCTCTCTCCTGTCAAGGGCGAAAGATGGATACGAATGCAGATTGAAGAAAAGTGGGATGAGTTGTTAAACAGCGCTCAAAAAGGAGATGATATCCGAAATGAGGTGTACAGGGGAATAGAAGAGTTAAAAAGATCCCTAAGGTTCGGCAATGACCCCACGGTGGTATCGGAATTTAAAGGTTTGCCCGAGGAACAGAAAACAAGACTTGCCGGCATACTGTATAATGAGGAGGAGAGTCTCAATACCCCTGTTCTTGACAAATTGATTGAACTGCTGAATGATCCTCTGCTTCCTCTCCCTTCGAGAGAAAGATCCCGGAAAAGAATTGTACAGCTTAAGGCCCTGTGGGAGACCATGAACCAGCTCGAAAGGAATACCAATTTCCTGCTGCACCAGGTTCTGAACGGGGACAGCAAGAAGGATATAAAGGATAAGATTCACGATTTTTTTGACGCTAAGGAGATATCAGGCTTTTCTGTTCTCGATGCCTTAATGGAAGAAAATTAAGCATAATTTGCTCTATAAATTTTCACTTTATGGATAGACAACCCTTAAAAGAATATGATATAAGCCTTCCATCTATTGTTTCGATGAATGCAAATCTGTTTTCATTCAAATACGCGCCTGTAGCTCAGTTGGATAGAGCAGCGGACTTCTAATCCGCAGGTCGGGGGTTCGAATCTTCCCAGGCGCGCCATAAAATTCAAGCGGGTTATTTGCTGTTATTACGGATATTATTTGACCTATTTGGGGAAAATGCCAATGCTGGCATTTTCCCCAAATGATGTAATTTCAAGAGGTTATGGCATTTATGAGTATTATAATGCCCCTGTGTTTATTTGTCTGATCATTGCTGTCCGGAATAATGAAAGCGACATATTGCACTTAATGAAATCAGGCAGTTATCAATATATCATAGGGGCCTTGCATCCGCCCTGTTTGACAGGCATGAAACCGGTTGCACCTGTGGAAACCAAAGAGACCCCGGAGCTCTTCACTTCATGACCGAAGGGCACTTGAGTTATGCAGAAAAAGCAGATTATCAGGCGTGCAGGAAGTAATCATTCGTCCGGAGGCCCGGTTGTTTATGGTAAAGCATTGAGTTAGTCCGCTGCCCGCCCTGGCATTGAGGTACATGATTCCGGGTCTCACTGAAACGAGTTCGGTCATTCCGGAAGAACCCCGGACCCTCTTTTTGTGCTGCATGATCTTCGAACAAAGCAAATTCGTACAAGATATTTATGGGATTCCAATATTCACAATGATTGAGTTATCTACAGATGCATTCTGACCCATTTAAAAATGTCATTCTGAGCGAAGCGAAGAATCTCTCATGAATCTGTTAATCTGAATGGCGTGATCTGGCATGTGACTGGGCATAAAATAGAGACCCTTCGCTTCGCTCAGGGTGACAGGCATCGGACGCGGCTGTAGATAACTTGATTGGCAAATTTCTCAATTAAAACAGGTCATTAATCCTTTGAGATTCTAGGATTGATCCACATTTGCGCTCTGCCAGAAAAGCAGGCCATCAGGCGTTCAGAATGTTATCATTCGACCGAAGGGCTCGGTTGTTTATTCAGTTCCCTTTTTACCGCATCACCAAGGATTCCTATGGTAAAGGGCTTTTTAATAAATTGGCCTGCTCCCATATCCTGTGTTGCCTTTACCTCATCTGTTTCCGCATAACCGCTGACTATTAGCGCCTTTTGATCAGGATGTGTTTCAAGGATCTTTTCATAGGTCTGCCGGCCGTTTATGCCTGGATCCATTATCATATCAAGGATAAGCAGATCCACAGTATGTGTTTCGAGATATTTCACAGCCTCCTCTCCGCAGGCAGCCGTTTCAACAGCATAACCCAGTTTTTCCAGCATTCCGCGGGAAATATCTCTCTGGCTCTGCATATCATCAATAACCAGTATTTTTTCTCCGTTTCCTGTGTAATCTTCAATTTTAAATGACACGCTTTCATCAGATATCTTTTCTCGTGATATGGGAAAATAAAGATCAAAAACTGTCCTGCTATCGTCACTCGTAACATTTATATATCCGGACTGTTCCTGTATGACATTCCACACAACTGGAAGACCAAGACCCGTGCCGCTTCTGCCCAGTATTTTCTTGGAATAAAAAGGTTCAAATATCCGGTCGAGATCTGTCGGTGATATTCCCGGACCGCTGTCTGACACAGATAGAACAACGTATTCACCTGGCTTAACATTGTCATAGGCCTTTAAGGGCCTGTCCAGATAGCAGTTTACCGTGGAAATTTTAACATCTCCGGCCCCGTCAATAGCCTCCATCGCGTTTGACATCAGATTCATGACAACCTTTCTAAGGTGTATCTGAGAACCGTTTATGTTCAAAAGAGTTGCGTCAAGATCGGTGGAGAAGTCGACTGCCGGATGATATTGCCTCAGTTTTCCAAACTCCGGCGATTCCAGATACTCATCGATAAGTTTATTCAGGTTAAGGGGCTTTTTGACCGTTGCCACTCCTCTTGCGATTGTCAGCAGGTCCTGAACAATGGCAACCGCCCTGTCACCAGATTCCTTGATAGTTAATATCGGTTTTTTCAGCCTGCTGCTTTCAGGCAGATCCATTAGAAGAAGATCAGGATAGCTGACTATTCCGGCAAGAACATTGTTCAGATCATGGGCCACACCTCCGGCAAGAAGGCCGAGAGATTCCATTTTCTGTGACCGCTGAAGTTTTTCCTCAAGCTCTTTGCTCTTTCTCTGGGCTTCCTTTCTTTCTGAAATATCAACCCATGTTGCCAGTGAATAGCTCATTTCACCGTTCTGATATATCGGAGTAATGTTTATCTCCACCCAGGAAAATTCACCATTCTTCTTTTTATATTGCCTCTCGGCCCGGTGAATGCCTATAAGGAAAAGCTTTCTTTTTTCTTCTTCCGTGCCATAGGACGGATCATTCACCCACCAGGGGTAGGGGGTTTTCAGACCAATAATCTCTTCGGACGTATAACCGGTCAGGTTTTCAAAAAAGGGATTCACATATCTTATTGATGTGTCAGGGTTTAATACCAATATGGCATTGGGTGAATTTTCAAGCAGGCTGGAATTGAATGACACACTATCTTTAAGGGCATTTTCAACCTTCTTACGTTCGGTGATATCTCTTGTTATTTCTACAAAGCCCGATATTTGATTCCCTTCCCTAACAGGGCAGAACAGAGTCTCGTAATAGAGCCTTTCACTGTCATCAACACTGGCTGAGAATTCTGCTATAAATTTCTCTCCTTTTAATACCCTTTGTTGCAGCGAATTCCAGTATCTTGCTGTCTCAGGGTCATATTCTTTCATCGGGGGCCTCGTACCGGGTTTCATCTTCTGACCTGTAAGCGATTCAATCCTTTTTTTATAACTGTCATTAAAGACCTGAGGTACTCCTTCTTTGTCACATATCAGAATATAGTCCTCTGTATTCTGCATCAGTATTTCATAATAATTGCCGGTTTGTCTTAGAGCATCGATTTCACGACGCAGCATGGTTTCATTCTCTTTTTGCGTGTTAACAAATTCTTCAAGGTCAATGATTTTCCGTTCCAGTTCTTTTTTAGTCAGTTTTTTATCCATTTTGATCCCTGATAAAAGATTAGAATGGCTGCTTTGTATTTGATGAACTCGTAAAAAGTCGGATTTTAGCTTTTTTTGTCATTCCCGCGAAGGCGGGAATCCAGTGTTTTCAGGTAGTTATAGATTCCCGCCCCCGTATCAAGTGCGGGGCAGGCTCCAACCGCGGGAATGACGTTTGTTGGACTTTTTACGAGATCATCATTTTTAGCTATTGTGTTTAATAAAATCATGCAGTTATCCAACCAATTTAATAAAGCCAAAGTTAAGGTTATAAAACAGTCTTTGCCCGTGATACAAAGACATATAATTTTGTTTTCCTTGCGCCTCTTGTCTCGCCATAGTCCCGGTTAATCCGGGACGACGGCGGATGCGTCATAATCCAAACATCCTTTCGCCTTGCTGACCGCGTGAAGCGTTTTTAAATAGTAATGCTTTCAGCAGAATTGACTTAAAAAGCCCCTTATCTTATAAGATATGAGGTTCAATTTCAACACATTGGTTATGATTTATTATAAAAAATATCTGTTATTCTTCATAGTGATTATGTTTGCCATACCGGCCGATTCCATGTCAAATGAATGTGTGGTTCTTATCCACGGGCTGGCAAGGACAAGCAGTTCCATGAATGAAATGGAAGAATTCCTTTCGGCGAATGGTTACAGGGTATTGAATATTGACTATCCTTCCAGAAAGCATTCGATTCCTGAACTTGCTACCATAGTCAGGAACAAGGTGATATCAGGGACCAGCGGAGCTGAAAAGGTTCATTTTATAACCCATTCCATGGGGGGCATTATTCTTCGATACATACAGAAATATACGCCTCTGCCCAATCCGGGCCGTGTCGTGATGCTCAGCCCCCCTAACCATGGAAGCGAAGTAGTTGATAAATTAGGGAATTTCGGATTTTTTGAATGGATCAACGGGCCGGCGGGAAGGGAACTGGGCACGGGCAAAGAAAGTATCTGCAACAAACTGGGAAGGGCTGACTTCAACCCGGGCATAATTACCGGGGACAGGAGCATTAACTGGATAAATTCTCTTATCATTCCTGAAAAGGATGACGGCAAGGTCTCTGTTGAAAGCGCCAGGCTGGAAGGCATGGCGGATTTTCTTGTCGTTCATGTGTCTCACCCATTTATAATGAAAGACAGGGCCGTAATGGAACAAAGCCTGCACTTTCTCAGGGATGGGTATTTCAGGCGGGAAACGCCCTGACCTTCGTAACCAGTTTTCTGTCTTCTTCGGGATAACTGTTTTGACCTGTCAGTGTAAAGGAGGACTTCAGCCGAATGTCTTCACTCGATGCGCCTATCATCACCTTTATTTCACCCGGTTCAACCACCTTTTTGTAGTCTTGTCCCGTGAAGGCAAACATATCAGCCGGAATGGTGAAGATAATTTTATTCTGCTCACCGGGCGCCAGGGTGATTCGCTTAAAGCCCTTCAGTTCCTTTACCGGCCTGGTAATGCTTGCGACAGGATCATTGATATAGAGCTGGACTACCTCATCACCCTTTCTTTTGCCTGTATTCTTAATAATGCAGGCAACTTCAATTTCCCCGTTTGTCGTAATCTCTGCTGATGAAAGGGAAAGGTCGCTGTACGCAAATTCCGTGTAACTCAGCCCATGCCCGAATGGAAACACGGGTTTATACTCGGGCAGATTGGGCATTCCCGAGGCAAGAAACTTGTGATTGTAGAAACACGGCTGAACCCCTGCTCCCTGACTGAAGGTGAGGGTGGTTTTTCCTCCGGGATTCAGGTCTCCAAAAAGCGTATCCACAATAATTCCCGCGCCTTCCTGACCGGGAAACCATGCCTCAAGTATGGCCGAGGCCTTTTCAACTATCCCCTTCATGGCAAAGGGCCTGCCGTTAAGAAGAACAACTACCGTTGGCGTGCCGGTTTCAATGACCGCATCTATTAGCGCCTCCTGTCTTCCCGGCAGAGAAATATCCGGGGTGTCGGTGCCTTCGCCCACAGTGCCTTTCCTGAAATGACCGGCCTTATCACCGACCACAACTATGGCGAGTTCCGCGTTTTTGGCGATACTCACAGCTTCGGGCATTCCGGACATATCTTCGCCCGTGATATCACAGCCTTTTGCGTATTGGACATTAGCTTTCACGGCCTTTTCCTTCAGCTTGTCCAGGATAGTCGGCACTGATACCACCTCTTCCGCCATGTTGTTATAGTGGGTGGATACAACGTGGTTTTCAAAGCTGTAATTTCCGAACAGAGCCATCATGTTGTGGGCGTTGGGGCCTATAAGGGCGATATTTTTAATATCATTTGAGACAGGAAGAATTCCATTGTTTAAGAGCAGGGTTATTGATTTCTCAGCCACCCTGGCAGCCAGTTCTCTTTCTTCAGGAAGATCAAGCCTTATCGCGGATGTGTCCACATAGGGGTTTTCAAAGAGGCCGAGCCTGAATTTCTGTCTCAATATCCTTTTTACCGACCTGTTGATATCTTCCTCTGCAATCAGATTATCCTTCAGCGCGTCTCTTAAACCCTGCGGGTACATAACCGGGTTTGGCAGTTCAATATCCAGACCGGCCCTGAGCGCCGCGGCAGCCGCCTCTTTACGATCCGCTACTATTCTGTGCATGCTCTGCAGGAAAGAGATGGAGCCGTAGTCAGACACTGTATAGCCGTCAAAACCCCATGTGTCTCTCAGTATCTCTGTCAAAAGCCAGTGTGACGCGCCGGGCGCCTCTCCATCTATCTCATGATAGCCGTTCATCACGGAAAGGACTCCTCCCTCCTTTACCGCCATCTCAAAGGGAGCGAGAAAAATGTCGATAAATTCCCGTCTGCCCACATGAACAGGCGCGAAATTTCTTCCTCCCTCGCTGAAGGAATAACCCGCAAAGTGTTTCAGTGTGGCAATAATGCCTTTGCTTATATCCTGTCCCTGAAGCCCCTTTACATAATTCGTGACCATGATTCCGACAAGGTATGGGTCTTCTCCGATTGTCTCCTCAATGCGGCCCCATCTCGCATCCCTTGCCACGTCCGCCACAGGCGCGAGTCCCTGATGAGTTCCGACAGAACGCATCTGGCGTCTTATTACATCGCCTACCTGTCTTATGAGTTCGGGTTCCCATGTGGAGCCGTAATTAACAGGTGAAGGAAAGGATGTTGCGCCCTGGGCCATAAAGCCGGAGAGACACTCTTCATGACATATTGCGGGAATGCCGAGACGTGTCTCTTCCACAAGCCTTTTCTGTATGCGGTTGACAATTTCAGCCCCCTTTATCGGGTCCAGGGGCCTGCTGCCGAAGGGTCTGGTTATCTGGCCGATGCCTGTTTTGAGGTAATAGTCAATGTCCACCATGCCGGCCCCGGCATCCAGGTCGTCTCCCATAATGGAGGGGGCCATTTCACCTTTTTCAGGATCAAAGCTTATCCAGATGGATGTCAGTTGAAGTATCTTGTCTTCAATCGTCATTTTGTTAATGAGATCTTTTACTCTTTCTTCCACCGGGTTGGCAGGATTTTTATATGCCGGGATTTTCATTTTGAGATCCTTTCTGACAGGATGGCTAGAGAGAACTGTTTTCAAGTTCACGGTATCTTTTCAGCAGCGTTTCCATGGCCTTGACATTTGCGGAAACCGGTCTTTTTATGGATTCAGGGCTTTTCCTTACAAACCTTTGAACCGCGTCATCGTATGAAATATTCAATGCCCTTACAGCGCCGCTTATGGCGCATCCAAGGGGCGCGGCCACAGATGGGTTTTCAATGGTGTATGTCTCCGCGTTATAGGCATCGGCGATCCACTGCATCATAAGACTGTTTTCAGCACCTCCTCCCACAACACAGAGGTCGCGCACATTATTCAGATGATTTGAGTGAAGCCTGAGCGACAGCACCTGAGAGAGAATCAATGCCCTGATATTTACCTCTCCGCTTTTATCCGAAAAGCCATGCCTGATGATTCCCCTTTTTTTCAATGGAACAGATTCATCCATGAGGTATGGCAGGAGCATGTTTTCATCAGGAGAAAGCAGTATATCCCCGGCCTTTTTCAAATAATTGACCCAATCCGAACCTTCGGGTGCGCCTTCTTCGGGAACAGCAAGGTATTTTTTCAGAAAATATTCATGCACCTTGCCTCCGTTGGTAATAACAGAAAGGGCCATTGCCTTTCCTCTGGTGTATCCGAACACATTGTATTCTCCATCAGGGGAAGGCGCTATCTCTTCCATTACACCGTTCACTGTATAGCTGCTGCCAAGTGAAACCACTATATTGCCTCCGCAGCCCAGCAACGTGGCAGGGTTGTCACCAGTGCCTGTAAGTACAACTGCCCCGGGATTTATACTGTATCTTTTTGAAAAATAGGAATGAATGGTTCCTGATTCAGAGTCGTAATGGTCCATTTTCCCGAGCTTAGAAAGGATGCCGGGTTTGATTCCCATGTTTTCAAGGTAATTATCCATCACTGATATTGCCTTATCACACCAGCCAGGGCTGTTTATATCCAGGCTGTTCAGGTTTGATCCCCATCCGTCTCCCGTGTCAACAGGGGAGACCTTTCCTGTGAGTATTGATGTGATAAAGGAGCTTAGAATAAAGATAAAGGAGGTCTTTTCATATTCATCCGGTTTTTCACGAGCCCATTTAAGGATCTGGGGAGCAGGGAACCTGAGTTCGGCCCTGTTGCCTGTCAGATTGATGATGCCTCCTTCAGGTTCAAGGGCGCGGGTCAGATACTCGGCCTCTTTTTCAGTGCTCCTGTCCTCCCATATTGGTGATGAAGGCCGTGAGATGCATGGACCGATCTGCGTGATCAGATCATATTGAGGATCAAGGGATGTAATCGTCTTTTCAAACAGGGAGTTGACATAAACGGTGCAGTGCTGCATTCCATCGGCCTTGACTGCCTTTATGCGGGACATGTCAATGCCGGCCCCGGAAAGTCTGCTGAAGGCAAGATCAATCGCCTCAATAAGCATATAGGGTGATGTATGCCTGATATCTTCCGAAGCAGACGAAAGTACTCCCCCCTCTGTTCCATAATCCGGAAAAGAGCGGTCATAGCCGAATGTATCACTGAGGCAGACATTCCCGCTTTCCAGGTCAAGGACTACAAGTTTTACAGACTGTGTGCTGAACTCAATACCAAGTGAATATACTGATGTCATTATACTCTCAGACTATCCTCCGTTAACTTTTAACTTTTAACTTTTAACCTTACACCTTA
>CAZJOB010000036.1:0-5677 GCA_964547435.1 uncultured Desulfatiglans sp.
AAAGGCGCTTTGACCGAAAGTCAATTGAGTTATCTGGAGATTCTGGAGTCAGGGCTTAATGATATTATCTCGCCCTTTGCCAGTAAAATCACATCCCGGTATATGCATATCACCCCCGGAGAGATGCAGGTGGCAAACCTCGTGAAGGAAGGGAAGAGCTCAAAAGAGATTGCTGAAATGCTAAAATCCACAGAAAGGGCGGTAGTTGCGCACAGATCGAATCTCAGAAAAAAACTGGGGCTGAAGAAAAAATCAAATCTCAGGACCTATCTGCTTTCTATGATATAACGCCCTTTCCGAAATTTTTTACAGTTTTTAACTGTAATTTAACTGTAATTAATTTGATGTTTACAGGTGGGGTAATTTTTATTACTTTACTGAGCTTTAAAAATCGATCGCTGAGGGGGTTGAGGGGGGGCATGCAGGCAGGCCGCAAATCGTTCGGATTATTAAACTCCTCCCTTTTGAACGTCTGCATCGGTTTGCGGGCTGCGTGCATGCCCCTCAATAAAACTAATTTCAAAGAGGTTCGCTATTCCGTATCCATTCCCCATTCTTTGAACATCTGCCTGTAAAATTCGGGCAGGGGAAAATCCGTCTGCATAAACATCTGATGATCGCGGTATGAAAAAGGACCGTGTTCATTCCTTCTCAGATCCTTCATCATTTCCGGCATTCTGGCCCCTGGAACAGTGAAAATGAGATCTCCTTCCTGAGTGAGAGCTCTCTGGTATTCGCCCGGATCAGGCAGCACAACCCAGTATTTGCCGGTTTTCATGGGGTTGACCACTGAATATCCGCAGGATGGAGGAAAAAAGTGGTAATTTACCTCCGGGACTTTCGATATTGGCATTGTCAGAAGAAGTCCTCGAAGCTGAGCCGGATTAACGTATATTATAACCACATCAGGCAGAAAAGATGCGCTTTTCAAAGGCGCTGAGACAATCCCTATATATTTCCCATACTCAAAGCTGTCATAGGGATGGGACCAATTATCGACGGATTCGGGTTTTGGCACCAGCCCGTAGGCCATTACAGCAGTAGGGCACCAGTGATCCTGCTTCAGCATAGCAAGGGTTGCTCCTTCTCTTCTGGACATGGCAATTGCCTGGCACTGAGCCAGATGATATCCCTTCTTTTTCGGCCTGATTGCATCTTTTGGAATATCTTCTTCTTTTTCCAGCATCTTTACCGCTACAGGGAATGAGCGCAACAAGAGTATTCGCTCCAGATCTTCACCATATTTGTGATATTCATCCGAAGGAGTCACCGTTTCCGGCTTGTTGCCGCCGGATGCGGATTCTTTTGCTGCCGCTGAATTAGCGAGGCTCAAGGCCCCAAAGGCAGCGGCCCCCAGGCCAAGGCCCAATGCCTCACGTCGTGAGTATTTGTTTTCCATTTTTTATTCCCCCTTTCCGGTTAGTGTCAATTAAGAGGACTAGCTAATCTCCACCTTCCATTCGTGAGGATCATCCTTTTTGCCATATTGAATCCCCACGATCTCGTCATATAACCTCTGGGATAATTCCCCCATCTTTCCTCCGGCCACTATATGGTCTTCTCCCTTGTAGGTGATCTGACCGACCGGCGATATTACCGCCGCGGTTCCTGTCCCGAAGGCCTCTTTAAGTCTTCCATTTTTGGCGCCTGCAATAACGTCGTCAATGGAAAGGGACCGTTCAGACACCTTGATGCCCCAGTCTTTGACCAGTGTAATAACAGAGTCTCTGGTTATTCCGGGAAGCACGCTTCCTGTAAGTGGCGCGGTTATAACCTCGTCATCCATTACAAAAAACATATTCATTGTGCCCACTTCTTCAACATATTTTCTGTGCGCGGCATCCAGCCACAACACCTGCGTAAAGCCCTTTTTCTTGGCCTCTTCAGCGGCAAGGATGCTGGCGGCGTAATTGCCTGCTGTCTTGGCAGCCCCGGTGCCTCCTATTGCCGCCCTCACATATTTATCCTCGACATATATCTTGATAGGGTTGAGGCCCTCTTTGTAATAGGCCCCTACCGGGCAAAGTATGATAAAAAAGATATAGTTGTGAGAGGGTCTCACTCCCAGGTGGGGTTCCGATGCAAACATGGCAGGCCTTATGTACAGGGATGTACCCTGGTTTCTGGGTATCCAGGCCTTCTCAAGGAGTACAAGCCTTTTCATCCCCTCCATAAAAAGGGACTCATCCACACTCGGCATGCATACCCTTGCCGCGGAGGAGTTGAATCTCTTTATATTTTCAGTGGGGCGGAAAAGGTATATATGACCGTCATTATCACGATAGGCCTTGAGCCCCTCAAAGATTTCCTGACCATAATGGATAGCCATGGCAGCGGGATCAATACTGAAATTGCCGTATGGTACAATCCGCGCGTCATACCAGCCCCTTCCCTCCTCATAATCCACGATAAACATGTGGTCAGTAAAGATATCACCAAAACTTAAGTTCGCGTCGTTATCCGGTTTCTTTTTTAACCTGGCAGGTTCTGTCTGGATTGTTTTGATCTCCATGATTATTCTCCTTTGCCGTGACAAATATATCCGGAAAAATTATCTATCATAGCGATTCAATAAAGGCAATACTCAAAGTCAAGGATTAATGAACTCGTAAAAAGCTAAAATCAGACTTTTTACGAGATCATCAAATTGTCATTCTGAGCGAAGCGAAGAATCTCTCATGAATCTGATGTCCCCGTATGGCGTGATCTGGAATGTGACAGGTCCTAAAACAGAGACCCTTCGCTTCGCTCAGGGTGACAGGCTATGGGTGTGGATGTATATACCTGCCTGGTAATTTTCTCAATTAAAGCAGGTTGATAACCTTTGAGAAATTCGGATTGATCCTTAAAAAGGGGTTATTAAGATACTTTCCAAAAGAGGCTGATGAGCTTTCTTGACAAATAATATAATATTGTTACACTCGTAAAAAGTCCAAAATACGTCATTTAGGCGAAAAGAGCCTGCCCCGGCATGATTGAAGCCGGGGGAATCTTTAAGTGCCTGAATTCACTGGACCCCGGCTTTCGCCGGGGTGACGAAATATGGCAATTTTCGACTTCCAAGGAAGTCAAAAGCAACTTTGCTACTTATAGTGATCTTGCAATAGTATAAGGTTTAAGCTGCAAGGTATAGGGAAAGACAAAAAACACCTGTAGGGGCAGACCTGCGAGTCTGCCCGGTATGTGCCTATACGCAACAATTGTCGGGCCGACACACAGGTCGGCCCCTACGGTTAAACACAAATATTTTTCCGATTGCCTTTCGCTGAGGACAAAACGGACTTCGTTTCTCATAGGTTGCCGCGAAGCGGTATAATTTAGCTTTTTACGAGACCATCAATATTGATAAACTCGCAAATTGTTTTTGACAGGATTTACAGGATCTACTGGATTTTTATTTTTAAAGAGTTTTGTATGATTTCACTAACAAAGATCCCATTTTCCTTTGACATGAACCGGCTCAAAAAATATCTGCGGATCGATGCCGGTACGGACAGGGATGAAGAGTTTGAGAATCTTGTCTGCAAGGTTCAGGAAACCGGAAGACCAAAGGCCCTGTACAAGGAATCCTATATAGATGAAAAAGGTGATAACACAGTCACAATAGAAGGCTTCACCTTTACAAGCCCCGCGCTGAGAAAGCACCTCGATTCTATTGAAAGGGTATTCCCCTACATTGCCACCTGCGGCGCTGAGGTTGATAATATTGAAATAGAGCGGGGTGATTTTGAGGCAAAATACTGGATCAGCGTCCTTAAGGAGAATATGCTTGAAGCTTCCATGCAATTCCTTAGAAGCAGCCTGTCGGAAAAATACAGGTTGTCCAACCTTTCCAGCATGAATCCGGGATCAGGAGACGCCTCTGTCTGGCCCCTTGAACAGCAGAGATATCTTTATTCCATGTGCGGTGATGTTGAGGGGCTTATCGGTGTCAGACTCACAAGCGCCACCATGCTGGCGCCTGAGATGTCACTTTCCGGCATATATTTTCCATCAGAGGTCGATTATCAGAGCTGCCAGCTATGTCATCGTGAAAAGTGCCGCTCCCGAATGGCGCCTTTTAATCAGGAACTGTGGGACAGGCTTAAATGAAGGAGCAATGCAGGATAAGGGTGCGTTATAATCCCCCCTTTGAAAAAGGGGGGAAGGGGGGATTTAAAAAATCAAGGAGCAAGACAGATGAATAAAACTATCTTATTATGTATTCTTTGCGCTTTATGCCTTTCTTCAGGCGCCTTCGCCTCCGAAGACTGTAAAAAGGATGTAACCGACCCAAGAGGAAAGATTGTTCCCTGGCAAAAGGGCGCGTGGGAGACGGGCAAATACCGGAATGTATTCCTCGACGCCGGATATAAACAGGAGGAGATCGACTCCAAACTGGCAAAGGCATATCATGATCTGTTTGAAGGCCCGAATAGGGTCTACTTTGAGGTGGGCGATTCAATGGCCTATGTGTCCGACCTCAAGAACCATGATGCCCGCACGGAAGGGCTGTCATACGGCATGATGGTGGCCGTACAGCTTGATAAAAAGGATGTGTTTGACCGCCTGTGGCGATGGACAAAAAAATACATGCAGCACCAGGGGGGGCCTCGTGACGGCTACTTTGCATGGTCGGTTGATCCGAAGACCGGGAAACACAATTCGGAAGGGACCGCATCCGACGGTGAGCTATATTTTGTAACTGCACTGCTGTTCGCCTCCAATCGCTGGGGTAACGATACCGGAATCAACTATTACGGCGAGGCAAGAAGGATACTGGACGCCATGTGGAGCAAGGATGGATCTGAAGGGATAAACAATATTATAAATGTGGAGCATAAACAGATAAGCTTTGTCCCTGAGACCGAAAGATACAACCTGACCGATCCATCCTATTATGTACCGGCATTTTTCGAGATCTGGGCCGAATATGCCAGGGACGGCCATGAACAGTTCTATCGCGAATGCGCCGACAAGGCGCGTACATTTCTGCATAAGGTGTGTCATTCGGAAACCGGTCTTAACCCGGATATAACCGAATACAGCGGAGAGATTCCGGAGCAGAATTTTTTCCCTCCGGCCTTTCGTTATGATTCGTGGAGGGTTCCCATGAACATTGCCATGGACTACTCATGGTACGCGAAAGACAAAGAATGGCAGCAGGATTACGGCAGGCGCATTCAGGATTTTCTCTTCTGCAGAGGCATAGACACATTTGAAGACCAGTTCAATGTTGACGGCACCCTTCCCGAATGGATACTGCCCGCGGGCGGCTACCGAAAACTGCGGCATTCTCTTGGTCTGGCGGCCACCTCGGCCGCGGCATCCATAATGGGCACACAGGCCAAAAGCTGGAAGTTCGTTGACGCGGTATGGAATGCCAGGCTTGAGCCCTATGAGGATAGATATTTTGATCCCTATTATGACGGTCTGCTTTACCTGTTCAGCCTCATGCACCTGAGCGGGAATTACCGAATAATAAGACCTGAGGTTGTCGAAAAATAGGCTTCGACAGCAAAGTTGACATAAAAATATTTTTCGTTATAATCCTGATAACATTTTCAAAGGTATTGCATATTTTACGTTAGTATTCCATTATTTATATGTACCGACTTAATGACAAAATCCTATGAATAGGATGGAAAAGCATTTGACCGAAAAAATTAATCACATCACTCCGGGAATAATAGTGGTT
>CAZJOB010000036.1:5700-7913 GCA_964547435.1 uncultured Desulfatiglans sp.
ATCCTGGTCCTCATAGCGACGATAATGTTGCGTAACAGGGAAACCGGCACATTCAAAGAATCGGAAAATTATAGCCAAATGAATGAGCCGCGAATCGAGGCAAAAGCCAATAATTATTCCTTGGATAATAAAAAGCAGCCAAAGGATGAGGAATGGTACAGAGAGAAGATCCTGGAATTTGTGTCTCAGCTAAACGGCATGCCGGCCCTTGAGGATTTTTCGGAGGGAAAAGTGCGCAAGATCAGCAGAAAATCAGATATCGGGCAAGCCGGTAAAGCGGCGGACCTCAATAATCCGGACAAGGATACCGTGCATGATAAGTTGAGAGCGACAGTTGCTTCTTCATATAAACCTTTCACGGAAAAAACCGGTCTCTCTTCTGAAGCAAAAGAAAAGTTTATTGATCTGCTCGTTTACAGGAAACTGGACACCATGGATGCATCGTCCGGCGCCGGGCATTATTCATCGGGTAATATTTCGAAGGAGGATATTCAGCGCGAACTGGACGAAATAAATGAGGATTATGACAAGCAGATATCAGAACTTTTATCCGATGAGGAGTTTGCCGAATATAAGGAATATGAAGAGGAAGAGACCAGGATATCCGACAACCGTAAAAAATTAATCGGCAATTTAATAAATATAGCAGGAAACAGGAGCATGTCTGAGTCCGAAAAAAAAGATGTCCTGGAAGGTCTGTTGAACGTGGCAAAAGGTTATCTTTCAGAATCGGAAATAGAATCATTTAAAATAATAATCAGTGATGATGAATTAAAGTCCGAAATGTCGGGAGACGAGTCTGATCAGGAGAATTTGGATGAATAATCGATATCTTTTATTTTGTTTGTTCATTGCCTTTTTTTTATGCCTGAACAGTTGCGGCGGTTCATCGGATTCTTCACAGTCATATATTATAACGATTAACAACATAAAGCTGGGAAGGCTGATTATCAGTGAAAAGACCGACAAAAAAGGCAGCATTGAATGCGTCACCGAACAGGAAAGGGACACCCCCGGTTCAAATGAGGAAAAGCGGATAACAATGAGGACAAAGATGGTCTTTCAAAAAGGTGAACTTTTCCCTGTCTCTTACTCGGCTGAATTGATCACTCCGGGTGTCATATATGATTCAAAGGTGAAGGATGGACGAATCATCAGAACCATGAAAAAGGATGACAAAACAGAAGAATCAGTGATTCCCCTTGAACCTGGAATGGTTATGCTCGATATGTCTGCCTTTCATACCTTTGAATACTGGCTTCGCGGATATGATGCTGATAAAGGGGGGCATCAGGCGCTCAAAACCTGTCTCATGCCTTCAGGCATTGTTAAGAACATTTATGTCAATACAGCGGCAGGGCTGACGACTGTAAAGGAGATCGAATATCAGGTCAGATCAGGGGACGAGATTAGTATAGATGTGTGGGTCGATCAAAACAACCGTCTCACTCATATGTCCAATAACCGTATGAATATGAAAATAACCCGCTCCGATATATATGACAGGTACGACGCTGAAAAAACTGACTCTATTTTGAAAGAAGACGAAGATTGATGATACGTTCTTCTCCTGAATTATCAACAAGCACAATATTCTTCAACCCTGGAAATTTTTCCTGAATAAAATTCAGATATATCCGCTGTCTTGTAATATCTTTGGCCTTGCTGTATTCATCGAGCTGCTTCTTAAAACGATCCACTTCACCCCTGGCGCGGCTTGTGACTTCGGTTCTATAGGCCATGGCCTCCTGTGTCGCCCTCATGGCAGTGCCTTTGGTGGCGGGTATTTTTTCATTCCTGTAGGATTCGGCCTTGTTGACCAGCTCCCTCTTTTGAATCTGAGCGTTTATGACCCGTTCAAAATAGGTCCTGACATCCATATGGGGAGATACCTCTTTGATCTCTATGGCGCTGATTCCCAGGCCGCTTTGGAGGTAATCAAGGTTGTCCTGTATCTCCTTCTTTAGATAGACCTCAACACTCCTTCTGCCGACAGTAAGAATATCATCCACTGTTTTACCGGCGAGGCTGTTGATTACGGAAGAGCAGGCAATCTGTTTCAGGTAATCTTCATTGTTTTTTATAATAAACAGGTATGAAACAGGGTCGACAATGTTATACCGGATCACAAAATCAATAAACACGATATTGTTATCGCCCGTGATACAGTAGGAGGAGAGGCCTGTCGCTTTTCTGAATTCGTTTTCCCCATC
>CAZJOB010000036.1:7952-16105 GCA_964547435.1 uncultured Desulfatiglans sp.
GTATGCCGTGAGAGAAAAATCATTTATTTCAATAGAATGAGTTGTCTTTACCGGCACCTTGGTAATGGTGTCTATGGGCCAGGGGAGCCTGTAATGCCCGCCCGGCTCAACCTTTCCGTCGATAAGCTTTCCAAACCTCTGAACAACGCCCAGTTCGCTCTCTGATATTTTATAAAAACCTGACAGCAGATAAACGAGTATCAGCCCTGTTAAAATAACCGACACAAAATATTTTAACAAAGATCTGCTCGTGTCTTTTAAATGATGCCTTATGGTTTTCGTCATTTCTGTTTCTTTCTGACCGGACTCTCTTCAGAGCCTAATTCCTTTGAATTCAGGTATTCAAAAAGCTCGGAATCGGTTGATAACACCAGAGTTGTATTGTTATCCATTATCTGTGAATACACCTGCAAAGATTTCACGAATTTAAAGAATTCGGGATCCTGACTGTAGGCGTCGGCATATATCTTAAGAGCCTCCTTGTCTCCTTCGCCCTTAATTTCCTCGGCTTCCTTATATGCCTTGGCCAGAAGCTCTTTTGCCTCTCTGTCCGTGTTGGCCTCGATCTTGGTGGCCTCCTCTTCTCCTTCGGCGATATACTTAACAGCCTCTTTATTCCTCTCAGCCTTCATCCTCTGATAAACAGCGTCACTGACAATGTTCGGATACAGGATCTTTTTAAGACCGACCTGAATTATCTCTATGCCATACCCCGGTCTGGTCCTTTTATTGGCCTCTTCCGTCAGTGTGTCATAGATATCCTGGAGTTTAACGTTTTCCGGGACCGTGTTTATTATCCTGTCAATCCCATAATCACTCAGTATAATACCAAGCTGGGAGTTGACCAGGTCCCCCAGTTTTAATCTCGCGTTCTCCACATTATTGAGAGACTGGAAAAACATCTCCGGATTATCCAGCTTCCAGGCAATAAAACATGTGACGATAATCGGGTTTTTATCCTTAAGTAAAAGCTGAAGAGTCTGAGCTTCAAAGCAGTTTATTTTACTGTCAAAAGTGTTGATGCTCTGCCAGGGCAATTTTACGTGCAGGCCGGCGTTCTTTATGGTTTTTACCGGTCTTCCCCATTGAGTGACTATTACGCTGGAACCCTCGGCCACGGTAAACAGAGAGCCATAAATCATCAGGCCCGCAAAAATCAGTAAAATAATTATAAGGAGTATCTTTTTCATGCCTTTTTAACCTCTTTCCTATTCCTCCGGCCATTCCGGCAGGGATGGCGAACCGCCTCCCATATTCATATAAAGACCCGGCTCCCCGGTCTTCGGATCAACTAAGAACTTTTTATTGTTCTTCAGGGCTTCGGTAATATAATTGAAATATAGAACCTTTCTTATTATAGACCTCGCGTTTCTGTATGGTTCCAGCCTGGAATTAAAACCGGCAACCGCCCCCTTTGCCTTGAGTATCTCTTCATTAACATAGGCCCCGGCATCACTGACATTAATGTAGGCGTTGCCGCGGGAGAAGGGTATCTTGGAGTTTTGATATTCCAGAGCAAGGTTGATCATCTCCTCCTTTTTCTGATAAGAGGCTATAACCTCCTCAAAGGCGCCGGCAATCTTGATCGGAGGATGAATATCCTTTACATTGATGCTCACAACCTCAAGCCCGGTATCCAGTTTATCCAGTTCCCGCTGCAAATCCTTTTCAACCGCTGTCTCCATTTCTCTGCGATAGGTGATAGCGATCTCATAAAATGACTTTGCAGTAAAAACACCCTGTAAAGTCTTGTAGGCAAGGTCTTCTATCAGGGTCTGTGGATTGGAGATATTATAATAGTATTTATACAGGTCATTAATCCTGTAGTGGACAATTATATATGGATTGAAAAAATTATTGTCGCCTGAGATAAAGTGAATCTCTTCACCATGCTCCATTCCCCATATAAGAGGTTTCTGTTCTTCAGCCGTAATATTTCCGAGAAACAGGGCCTGTATCTGACCGGTTTTTGTGATTCTCACCCTGTCAACAGGACGAGGAAATTTAAAATGAAAACCCGGCTTAAGGGCGGTTTTACCCACAGGTTTTCCAAACCTTTCTATTAGTGCCTCCTCATCCATGCGCACCTGAAACCCCATATCATACATTATGGTAAGGACAGCCAGGGCAATCAGGGCGTAAACCGCGGCCTTTGAAAGTCTGATGAGATAAAAGGCAAGCCTTGATTTCAGGATATCAATATTATATCTGCGATCCAGCCACTTAATTAATTCCGTGTAAGTTTCCTTTGCGAACGCTGCTGCGAGAATCTCAAGGAAACGGTATTTCATTCTAAATGCTTTTTCTCTTGCGCGAAAATGAACAATGATATTGATAATAATCTCTATGCCAAATGACAGGATGAATAAGGCAATAACAAAGCTGACCCATTTATCAATATTGAACTTAAAGTAATACAGGATAAGAGATATGCCTGTGAGAGAGGAGCAGACCATGTCCCCTTTTGAATGGAGTCCGTCGGAGATCAGGGCGGCCGAGTTTTCGGCCTGTCCCACATTTGACAGAAACTTGTATAAAAAATAGGACCCCAGAGAGAGAAAGAGAAAAATGACACCTGTTATAAGAGGTTTCTGAATAACGACATCTTTAATGGCAATTACTTTTATAATCAGTGTGATGGCGATAATGGTCAGAAATATCCCTATCACCAGAGAGATTGTGACCTCGATATTTTTGCCGAATACATTCTTCAGAGCCCGCCTGAAGAGGCCGCGTTTTTCCGCGTTTGTTTTCTCTATCTCCTGAACAGATTGATTCTGCTCCTGTTTCAGAACAGAAGATCTTCTCCATAACGCAAACAGAACCAATAGTGAGGTGGTTATATCACTGAAGCTGTGCCATGCCTCGGAAAGCACGGCGACACTGCCGGATAGGTAGTAGAACAGGAACTTAAGCGCGGTCAGCCCGAGGGTTATCGATATTGCAATAAGTGATGTCCTGATCCTTTTATTCATGCTTATGCCGGGTTCCTGTCATGCGATGAGACAAAGGTTTTCGGTTAAATGCAATTCATATATAGATAAACAAATTTAACAGCCAAAGCAATATGTTTTTCGATTCCGAAAATAAGCGGGGCCTGTACCGGCGACAAACCGAAACAGGCCCTTGTTCATTCGGAAACAAATGTTTCCGGATCAGGTTTTTCTATATTACTTCTTCTTATAACAGTTAAAACATGCTGCCTTTTGTCCGAACTGTGTGATCGCAAAATCAGCATTATAGTTTACAACCGCCCAGACTGTTCCAAACTCTTTTCTGGAATATTCGCTGCTTAAAGGAACAATGCCCCAGTCTCCCAGTTTATGCACATTGGGATCGTAAGGACCCCACACCGGGCGGGGCCGAGGAGTATTATCAATATTCAGATCAACCGCGTTGACCCATTCGCCTTCGGAATTGAGTGCTGAAACACCGATTTTCCCCTGCCTGAGATATGCCTCCGGAAAGGTGCGGTTGAATTCTTTGGGATCCATATCAACTTTCATGAAGACTACATATTCATCGGTCTTTTTGGTTCCCAGCTCACCCATGCCCCAGATGCTGAAGATATCACTGTAGACCTTGCGTTCAAGACGGTTTTTTGCCTGCCATCCGGTATTTACAACCTTGTTCAGCGGCCTTGGCGCGCTCACTATTTTTCCGTCAGTGTCTTTAGCTTGGGGTGATCTGTCTACTGAGGCGCTGGTATTTACACCGGCAACAATCTTTACCATGGTGTTGTTATAGGTGTCTTCAATTACAGGATATGCCGCGCCCTGAGCTACAACATACTCGTCTCCGTTCAGGCTGTAACCCCATGATCCCTTCTTTACCCATGTAACAGGCGGCTTGTGAAGCAGAGGCGTTGTCGATGTTGCTCCGAGTGGATAGTCAGGGTAATCCTTAAAATTACCTGTGGCATCCGTGTAATAATCCACATGAACGCGCGGGCCGTCGATTGTGTAGATGTAGTAGCCGAAGTTAAAAACTTCCTGAGAAATTATGGTCTCCCGGGGTTTCTGATCGCTGAAGCCGTTAAGTGATGCCGCATCATAGAATTTCGTGCTCAGTGCCATGTGGATTGTCTGCTGCACAGTGGACAACCCATCGGGGCTTGCAACAATAGCCCTGTTGTGAAGATGGTCATGCCCCACAAGCATGTATTTTGCATCGTTATTGTACATGCTGGCATAAAAGGCGTTCTGGTCATCAGGTGTTACATCCGGATCTGAACCGAAAAAACCGTCTGCATGGTTTGCACCCATTATTCCCCTGTGCGCAAATACAAAGGCGTGTTCCGTGCCGCGAGTGGCCTTGTTCAAACGTTGGTCGATCCAGTCCTGCTGATCGCCCGGCCAGAATTCCTTTGAAACCGTGCTGGTAACATATGTTAGAAAATCAGCAATTGGCCATACATAGCCGCCTGCGTTGTACTTGGTCTTCTCGCCATTGTTCCAGCCATAAAAATCAGTACAGGGTTGTTTACTGCTTATGCGAAAGTATTCTCCAGCCGGGATTGTGGCCGGCACTTTCGACCATACACCATCTACCCATGCACCTGTGGTTCCTGACAAATCCTCTGTATACTTGTAAACGGTAAAACCGAAATAGAAGGCGCCGGACCCGTATACCGGGTGAGGCGCAGGTGTTACATTAGATACTGCTGAGCCTTCAACATCAACGATCACAAACCTGGCGTTGTTGCCTTGATCGCCGTAATCAAAGGAGTAGCTCAGGCCGCCAAGAATCGCCCGGTCGCGTGTGGCATCCTTTGGAGAGGTACCGGTTGGAACGCTGATATTTGTCGCTCCGAAGGTGTTCGCCACCCCCCGGGTCTGTTTAAAGGCGTCTTTGTAGGCAGCGAGATTCAGATCGTTTAAAGGGTCACGCAGGTACATTCCGCCGTATGACTCATGGTTGCCTCGCAGGGGCCAGTAACCGATCCCCGCGTCAAACAGTGGCTGTGCTGCCTCAGCGCGAACATGCATTGCCTCATTGCCTGCCCTGTCAGTCAGGTCTCCCACCTGAACAACCAGTTTGACACCCCCATGGTTGATGAACTGGGTCTGAGCCTCACGTGCCATGGCAGCGGCAACAAATTCAGGGTTCACGCCCTCAGGGTCGTCGTTCTCGTCACCCACATACCACTGAGTGTCTGCCATAACACCGAATGCCCAGGCATCCTCACTGAAATAACGCTCCTGTGCCGAGGCAATCCCCAGACTCAGCAGCATTATCATGCTGACCAGTATAAAACCGGTCGAAATTTGAAAAATCTTTTTCATTGTAATTCTCCTCTGATAAGGTTGGTAATACTTGTACGCCTATTTTTATATGCTTTTTCCTCTTTATGAATAACAGAATATGTACTGAATGTTCCGCTCTCAGCCGGGGTATTGGTTGTTAAATATCACCACCTCCTTTACGTTCAATTCAGGCCCGCAACCGCCTGCACCCGCTGAACAGTGGAACAGTATATGAAATATTGCGTCTTCAGATGAACCAACATTGTTGGACTCGTAAAAAGTCCCGGAAACGTCATTCCCGCGCAGGCGGGAATCTGTAAGTGTTTGAAAATACTGGATTCCGCGATCCAGCCTTCGCCAAGGCTACAGCCCGGCAGGCAAGTCGCGGAATGACAAACTAGAAAATTCGACTTTTTACGAAACCATCAATATTAATTCATGCGTAATCAGGTTTTCCAAATGATACAACAGTAAAAAATATCAAATTAAAGTGAAAGGCCGCGTATATTGTTCTCACAGGCGAATTTTTAAGGCCTTTTATAATACAGGCGTTTTTCACCAAAGGATTTTTATTTTAAAAGGAGAATTATATCGGTCTGTATAACATAGACAAGATAACCGGAAGATTACCTTAAGATTACCATTTGGCAATGTTTGAAATATTAAAGAAAAACAGGCAATTAGACCTCAACAACCGGCCCGGGAAAAGTGGCGGTGAAGGTGCTTCCCTCATTCAGTGCGCTTGATGCGGTAATTTGGCCGCCATGCGCCTGAATGATGGCGCGCGTCCAGCTTAGACCAAGACCGTAACCCGGCAGCGACCGGCTGCGGTCGCACCGGTAGAAGCGTTTAAAAATATAGGTCAGATCGTTTTCTGATATGCCAATGCCGTTATCCTTGAATGAAATCACAGCCTGATCCGCGCCCCCGTTTACAGTGACAATAACAGTCCCACCTTCCGGCGTGTATTTTAAAGCGTTATCAAGGAGATTGGACATCACTCTCTGAAGTTTCTGTTTGTCAGCCTGAATATATTTGTTTTCGGCCAGATCCTTGATAATGTTAATGTTTTTATCCTCGGCCACGGGTTGAAAAAGTTCGCATGTTTCTTCGGCTATTTCAGAGATATCGATCTGAGACACATTCAGTTTTGACAGGCCTGCCTCGGCCTCAGAGATATCCAGCATAGTGTTGATCATGCCCAACAGGCGGTCGCATTCCTCAACGATATTTCCGGCCATAAGTTCATAATCCTGCCTGTTCCCGGCGCTTGTGATAGTCATTTCTGCTATCCCCCGCATCCTTGTGATCGGGCTCCTCAGATCGTGGGCCAGGTTATCGGTGATCTCTTTCATTCCCTTTATAAGCGATTCTATTCTCTCAACCATATTATTGAATGTGGTCGCAAGCCGGTCTATCTCTTCACCCCTTCCTGTTACAGGAACCCTGCTGCTGAAGTCGCCGTCAGATATTTTAATTGCCGTGCGGGTGATCTCCTTTACACCTCCCAGGGCGGTTTTTGCCACGAACCACCCCACAAAGGTGGAAAAGACAATCAACAGCGTCATTACTATGCTGAATTCCTTCCACCTCTTTTCTATTATCCGCTGAAGACCCTCCTGAGATATTCCTATCTGCAGAACCCTGTCAGCCCCGATGACATAAGAAAGTATGCGCGCCGTATATGAACTGTCGGGTAGCGGCATGGTTTCAAAAAGATAGCTTTTTTCACCGTTGAAGGAGTTCATGTCAGGCTGTCTCAGGTTCATATTTAATGAAGATGTATCAGAGGAGGCAAGGACTTCTCCGTTTGGCCCAAGAAGACGCGTAAACAGTTTATAGGAGGTTTTTGTCTCATGATCCAGAAGCCTGGTTATATCTTCCGCGCTCATGTCTTTTACTGAATCCAGAAGCGAAGCCGTCTGTTCCGCATCGGCCAGAAGCCCCATATCAATGTTACTGTAGTGGCCGGAATCCCTGTAAAAGCGATAGCCTGTAAAAATTCCTAAAAAGACCATAACGCTCAGGGAATACAGAAGGGTTAACCGGAAAATGAGCGTATGCCGGAGTCTAAGAAATCTCTTTAATGGCATATCCTACTCCTCGAATGGTCTGAATCATTGTTTTGTCAAAATTGCGGTCGATCTTCTCTCTCAACCTGCATATTCGTGTTTCAACCACGTTTGTCTGAGGATCGAAGTTGTGTTCCCAGACATGCTCCATGATCATTGTCTTTGACACGATCTTGCCCGCGTTGCGCATAAGGTATTCAAGAAGGGCAAACTCACGCGGCTGCAGCTCGATCTCACTGCCTGCCCGAACCACCCTGCGGGAGATGAGATCTATGGACAGGTCACCCACTGTAAAGCGGGTGGATTCTGAGGCGCCGGTTGCCCTTCGTATCAGCGCCCGCACACGAGCAAGAAGCTCGGAAAAGGCGAAAGGCTTGGTAAGATAATCATCGCCTCCCTTCTGAAGCCCCTTTACCCGGTCATCCACGCTGCGTCTGGCGCTTAAGATGAGGACCGGAGTTTTAATGTCCTGACTCCGCAGTCTCTCAATGAGAGTTAAACCGTCGAGCACGGGCAGCATGATATCAATAATTGCTACATCATAGGGTTCGTTCAGGGCCATATCAAGACCGCTCTCACCGTCGGAAACATGATCCACGGCAAAGCCGGCTTCCCTCAGTCCCTTTACAATGAAAGAAGCGATCTTGGCATCATCTTCTACTAATAGAGCGCGTATGGCTTTACTCCCCTAATAGTTCATAATTACTCAATTTTTAAGAACGGATTATAGAGAAATTTAAATAGTGAGTCAATGAAAATGAACCCGCGGTATCCCCGCGCCCCCCTCTGTCATTCCAGTCCTAGGAGGCTGTCCGAGAATAGCTCAGGGCGTCAT
>CAZJOB010000037.1:0-16029 GCA_964547435.1 uncultured Desulfatiglans sp.
CCATGCTATTGCCTCTCCTTCACGATCAAGGTCTGTTGCGAGCCATATTCCCGAGGCGGATTTCGCGGCTTTTTTCAGTTCCTTTACTGTCGCGCCCTTTCCTTTAATTATCTGATAGGTGGGTTTGAAGTCATTATCCAGATCAACTCCGGGCACAGGATTCCTGACGCCTTTCGGATTTTTACCCGGAAGGTCTCTCACATGCCCAACCGAGGCCATTACAATATAGTCCGGGCCCAGATACTTGTTTATGGTCCTGGCCTTTGCAGGTGATTCAACAATCACCAGGTGTCTGCCGGTTTTAATTTTTTCATTACTCATAATTTTAATCTTTGCCCTTATTCATTTACAACTATCTGACGAACATCTTGCCCGGGATCTGCCTGATAATGCCCTTCAGTTCCATCTTTGTTAATATGCCCGATAATTCCCCGGGTTCCAGATTTCCCTTTCTGCATATCTGATCAATATGCAGCGGATAATTGCCGATGATGTCATACACCCTTTTTTCGTTTTCACCCATGGCCGGAAGCTCTTTTTCCCTGAATGTGTCTTTCTTTTCAAGATCTGGGAAATTAAGCCCCAGTCCATCGAGAACGTCATCAGCATTTTCAACCAGCATGGCGCCCTGTTTGATAAGAAAATGACATCCTGTGCTTTTAAAAGATTCTATGCTTCCGGGAACCGCAAAGACTTCCCGGCCATGTTCAAGCGCCAGAGAGGCGGTAATGAGAGAACCGCTGTTCTTTGTCGCTTCAACGACGATCACTCCCCTGCTCAGGCCGCTTATTATCCTGTTCCTTCGCGGAAAATTGGCCGGCATGGGAGATGCACCCATTGGAAATTCTGAGATCACTGTTCCTGACTCAATAATCTTCTTATGAAGTTTTTTGTTTGAATCAGGATAGACCACGTCAATTCCGGTGCCAAGTATCGCCAGGGTATGACCCATCCCGTTTATGCATCCCCAATGGGAAGCGGAATCAATTCCCCTTGCCATTCCGCTGACCGTGCCCAGACCGCGCCTGGCTATTCCCTGTCCCAGTTTTTCAGCCGCCTTCAGGCCGTAATGGGTGGCATTCCTTGAGCCCACAATCGCTATAAAGGCTGTATTTTGAGGAATGTCTTTTCCCTTGACATACAGAAGCATGGGCGGATCATGTATCTCCTTCAGGATCAGCGGATAATTCGTATCATTAAAGACAATAACCCTTGCCTCGTAATCCTCTACCTTCTTTATCTCTTCTTCCGGGTCACACTGAAAATTTTTGGAAATAATGTTCAGCGCCACCTCATTTCTGATCCCTTCCACATTCAATAACCGGGATATATCGGCTTTAAAGACATTTTCAGGGTTTCCAAATTCGTTGATGAGGTTCCTGAAGGCGATATTTCCCAGGCCCGGAATCATGGATAAGGCGATCCAGTGTAATTTGCTATCGTCTGAAGAGACAGTCATTCATACGACCCCTGCCGGCATTTAATATGGCGGGAATTTAAAACAGAGGGATCTTTAATAGTCAAGTCTTTTCTTTAAATCATGCTATTTATTCAATGGTACAATTTGTGATTGACATAAGAAAATCGGGTTCTTCAGTCCATTGTATGCCTTTGATATACGCGCCTGCAGAAATCGGCTCGGAAGCTGATATGACTATTGCTGTTGAGGTTTCAGGCCCCGCGTCCACTACTAAAATTCTTCCCAGTGCGTTATAGGGCAGTGCAATAACACGCTTGTAAAGCGTGATTTTCTTTTCCGGTTTCGGGTCTGTTACTATTTCTCTTTCAACCACATCAAACAGGTTTCCTCTTTTTACTCCTTCGTTCGCACCTGTGTTGATATAGACAATGGATCCCTGATGAAGAATCAGACCTTCTCCCTTTGAGGCGATAATATTGGCTATTACCTCTTTATTAAGAGAGATCGGCAATACGCATGATGAAGAAAAGGGCTTGTAGGGCATTAAGGAATCATTTACAGATATGGGCTCACGCGCAGTGATTATTCTGGCCTGAAAGGCATTTTTTTTCTCGTAGAAGCGAATGTCCTTATTCGCGTCTTTAAGGTTTTCTTCAACTACCAGACTCCCTGAAACTGAAAATACATATCCTCTCCTGTCACCCTTTACCGGATTTTTAAGAAGAGATGATGATTTTCCAATCGTAAATATATCGCCTGTCTTGATGTTCCTGTCTTCATCAAACAGGACATAGACAATATCCCCGGGGCCGAAGATTATTTTATCTTCCCGCGATTCGAAAAGCATTCCCCATGGCGATATCTTTTCATATGAGAAGAATCCCAGTGCGTCCACATCGGTCAGCCGTTCAATATCAATGCCCATTTTTTTCGGTTCGGCAACCTCTTCTTCAACAACAGGCGGCGCTTCAGGGGCTGCCTCTTCAGAGGCGTCTGAAATCTCGTCTTCCTTCTCAAAAAGGGTGATTATTTCACCGGGAAGTATCAGATGAGGGTTTGTGATGAAACTGTTCAATTGCCACAGTTTCGGCCACAGATCAGGGTCGCCGTAGTAGGTTTCACATATATCCCACAGGGTATCTCCCTTTTTAACAGTATGAGTCAGCTTCTGGGATGATAATGACTCGGTGCTTATAAGAAAACACCCGATGGTTATCAACAAAACCGCTGCCTTGAAAAATCTGTTTATTGTTTTTTCCATAAGTGAATACCCTTTTTTATGTTTGTATTTTTGATAAACTACAATTTTCAATAACTATTGTCAATCAATTTTTATCCTGAGTTAGTTCAAGTTGCTCCATTTTATACAACCAGGCAGTAAATGGATGCGGATTTTTCGCTGCTGTTTTGCGCCCTTTCTTATAAACCAGGCTGGCTCTTTTGTCAAAATATCTGATCTTCAATTTGTGTTGATCTTTATAAAAAGATGATGTTATGTATTTTGAAATTTATAACAAAAACAATCTTGACAGACTCGTAAAAAGCTGTTTTATGCAGCTTAGCGGCAATCTATGAGAAACGAAGTCTTTTTTGTCCTCGGTGAAAGGTCACAGAGTGAAAATTCATATTCAGCCGTAGGGGCCGACCCCTGTGTCGGCCCGCTAGGGTTGCTTATGGGCACATACCGGGCAGGCAGCCGCCGTCGCCAAGGCTATGGCGGGCCAGGCGCAGACCTGCCCCTACAAAAAATAATGTGGTTTTATGTTATGCATAAGTCATGGTGCGCTACTAATAACTGTTTTATGCCGAGAGTAACATCCTATGAGCCACAAAGTTGCTTTTGACTTCCTTGGAAGTCCCGAAAACGTCATTCCCGCCCCGAATCAAGTCCGTGAACAAACTCCGGCGGGAATCCATAATTATATGAAAACACTGGATTCCGGAATCAAGTTCCGGAATGACAAACTGCCAAAATTGATTTTTTACGAGTTCCTCAATCTTTATGAGTTCGTAAAAAATCAAAAATCACCTTATTTCGTCACCCCGGCGAAAGCCGGGGTCCAGTGATTTAAGGAACCTATAGATTCCCCCGGCTTCAGTCATGCCGGGGCAGGCTCAATTCGCCAGAATGATAGACATTGGACTTTTTACGATTTCAACAATCTTAACGGGGTAAGCATTATGACAGATGAAATGAATGGTGTTTCCGGTTCCGGCACAGAAAAGCAGGGACCGCCTCCATTGCCGGATATTCATGAAAGGAACAGAGGATTAAATGCCGCCGAAAGCCGCGTCAAACGGGCGGATGAGATATATTGCAGGTCATGCGGAAGGCTTATACAGATAAAGGCGCTGTCATGCCCCTATTGCGGAAGAAAACAGAAATCAGATGGAATGGGATGCCTGCCTTTGGCTGCGATTGCTCTTGGCATCGGATTCTTCCTGCTTGTTATAACCGGCATGCTGGCCGCTATTATAATACCCCAGTTTAGCGCTTACAAAACAAGGGCCACAGAGGAATCGGTTAAAGCGGAGCTAAGGGAAGTGTACCGCGCGGAGCAGGAGTATTACAGTGATAATGAACAATTCACGGACAATGCCGATGAATTGAATTACATTGAAAAACCGAATATTTCTGTTGAGATAGTCAAAGTTGAGGGAGACTGCTTTTATGCAAAAAGTGAGATCAAACATCTTAAGAAGATTTTTTACATAGATTGCGACGGCGTGATAACAGAGGAAGAAGGCATGAAAGAAAACCAAAGACCCTAATTCCTTTCAGTTCTGAAAAGAACGTCAACGACATTCCGAATGTACTGTTCATCGGAAATGCCATCCACAACCTCCTGGGGAAATTCGACAACATCCCTGAAGTATTCGGCGATTTCCCTGAAAAGCCTCACCCTGGCCTGTGGCGCCAGGTCATTCCTTCGCACCAGCGCCTTCAGCGCGATTGCCGCTTCCTGAGGCGAGGTCTGCTGGCGCAGGCGGGCCTCAAGATGAGGATAGTTATGAAATGAATTATATTTATCCGGCATAAGTTGTTCAAGGTTGAGTTTAAAAGTTTCGTGATTCCAGACAACAATGGTGTTGGCCGCCACATCGCCGAGTCTTTGAGAATAACGTGAAATAAGGCATGACATGCCGCCGATCAGGTAGAACACGGGCAAACTATCCACAAAGCGAAGCAGGTTGCGAATGATTACCTGGTGAAGCTGAAGATTGAGACCCTGAATATCCATTACCTTTAATCTGAATATATGCTTTCCTATGGTCTGTCCTCTCCAGAAAAATTCCAGCACGATTCCATAACCGATTGAAATGACGAAATACATAAAGATTGTTCCGGCGTATGCCAGGTCGGTGTTTACTATTGAAACCAGATTCATCAGGGTATTGAGCAGTTTAGTTAAAACGCCTATACATGCCAGGTCTATGATCCAGGCGAGACAGCGTATAACCGGTCCGGCCAGCCTAAGAGAAAATTCGATTCCCTCAGGGGTTTCAATTATCATTATATTTTCCCTGTTATTCGCCATGTGCATCCCTGTTATTCACCTGATACTCTTTTTTCTCCATTCCGCATCTTGATAAAAACCAGACAAGGAGGACAAGTTCTGTTACGCCAAACGCGATCTTAAGGGAATAGGGCAATACAGGTTCGTGATATTGAGAGAAAAAACCTTCAATGATCCCGGCCCATACAAGCATGACCGCGGCCCCGGCTATTATGGTGACCACATCACCCGATATTGCGGCTATTCGTTTTCTAAGTGTTTCGAATGAGCCTTTACCGATTATGGCATTGGCTATCATAAACCCGGCCTGACCGCTTAAGAGGATCGCCGGTATTTCAATTACACCGTGAGGGAGCAGCCAGCCCATGAGAAACGCGGTTTCTCCGGCGAGTATATAATCGATGGCAACCGCTCCCAGAATCACACCATTGTAGAAAAGCAGGATAATCGTACCGATTCCCAGTGTTATGCCGAGAGACATGGAGAAGACGGCCACCTTTGTATTATGGGTCATGAGGGAGGTTGAAAATGTGGTCTTTTGGCCTTTCAGCCTGTCGGTTTGAATGTCCTCCTCCTGTTTTACCCTTTCCGAAGGGTTCCCTGTGAGGTGTTGGAAGGGCATGATCACAGCCTTTGAATCAGGATCAATCGTGATTGCGATTACCCCAAACATACTGCCTAAAAGGGTTATTGCCAGACTGAAATAAAAGGCCTTTACGTGAACGCGAAAGGTCCCTGGGAGTGTTTTTAAAAACCACCGCACAGGGGAAAAGGTTACAGAATGCCTTCTTGTTTCATGCATCTCACAATAGGACCTTGCGACAAGCGATTCGAGATAAGCGCGAATTCCCGTATCCGATGAGAATGTCATGAGTTTATTCAGATCCGCGAATGCCCTCTGGTGAAGATAGTGAAACCGCCTGATCTCATTCATTTTCATTCTTCTGCCGCTGTTTTTTGAAAGGGCATTCAGGACCTCTTCCAGTTCGGACCAGTATTTTTGTTCCTCTTTTATAAATTTCGGTATGTCAATTATCATAGCTGCTGCTTCTGTTTTACACCCAGATACTGAGATACAAGCCGGGAGATCAGATTTTCATTTTCCATAAGCAGAAATCCTATTCCGCGTTTCTCAAAATGTTTTTTCATGCCATAAAGATTCTGGTATATCATGTGCCTGCCCAGGTTTTGGTAGACATCTCCGGTGGATTGTGCATCAGGAGAAGAAAAAACAGGCTTCACTGTTCCCGGGTTCAGCATGTTTACCATAACCAGGTGTTTTTTTGCTATTATGCCTGTCTTTTCTATAAAATCATCGGCCAGCACCGGATCCTCAAGATTTGTCATAAATATCAGTAGCGACCTGCGCCTGATATTCGCACTGATATATGTAATAAGTTCTGAAAAATCAGGAGAGGTTTTCATGGACCTGAGAGTGTAAAGCGCGTCTCTGCAGTTGTTGAAGTGGGTTTTTCCTCTTCCGGCCTTCATGAATCTGTGAATGTTGTTGCTGAAGGCTACAAAACCGAACAGGTCTCCGATCTTTTCGGTTACAAGCGCCATAATAAGGGACGCGGAAATATATCTTTCAAGGACTGTCAGATCATTATTTGACGTGTCGTTATCCCTGTCTTTGGCTATTATCCTGTTGCTCATGCGTGATGTGTCTATAATAAAATAGACCTCCTGGGTTCGTTCTATCTGAAAGACCTTTGTTACTGGATATTGCCTCTTGGCCGTGGCCTTCCAGTGTATATCCTCAAAGCTGTCTCCCGGCATGTATTCTCTTAACTGTTCAAAATCACGGCCCTTTCCCATAAGACGCTGACTGTGCGTCCCTGTGCCTCTGTTCTGGAAAAGAAAGGCGATATCCTTTTTTTCGCTGAAGAGATCAGGATAAACCCGAATCTCGGAGTGCACAGGGATGCGTTTTTTACATGTCCACAAACTGACCGGCGACAGGGCCCTCAGATAACAGAAATTTAAAAACGAACGCCCCCTTTTCAGTGCTTTGCAGGGCCACGCAAAAGAGGAGTGTTCACTGTCGTTGGGCAGCGCCACAACCATTTCACGTTCAACTGCGAGCATTTCGAAAGGAAATGAAAAACCGATTTGAATATTCTTTAAAATATTGCCCCTGTTGAATATGCGAACAGGTATCTCCTCTTTCTTTCCCTTTGAGAGCCTTACGATATCAGGCAGTTCAACATTCACTCCGGCAAGCCGGCCGGCAGAGATTACTGCATCCGAGATTATGACCAGCAGAAAAAGCCCGGCAACCAGCGACATCACCAGGATGCCTGCGTATTGAGCCGTAAAGGCAAGGGCAGCCAAAGGTGCAAATACCACCCCGACCCATATAATCAGCCTGTTTGTGGGCGCTATCATCGCGGAACAACCATATCCTTTAATATGTCCTGTATTACCTCTATGACTGATAGTCCCTCGATCTCAAATTCAGGTCTTAAGATTAGCCTGTGCTCAAGAACAGGAAAGGCCATGGCCTTGATGTCATCCGGTGTAACAAAATCCCTTCCCTGTATTGCCGCGAAGGCGCGGCTTGCCAGCAATAAAGACTGTGTGGCGCGCGGACCCGCGCCCACCATAACCGCCTTATGTTTTCTTGTCTTCTGGACTATATCAACAATATAGCCGAGAAGATCTTCCTTTACCAGCGTGCCGCCCAGTTGTTTTCTCAGACCGGTCAGTATTTCAGGTGTTATGACCTGTCTGACTTCGCCTCTTGACAGGATATCTTCGGGCGAGTCCCCCTTGATCATGCGTTGGGCAAGATTCAGTTCATCTTCCCTGTTTGGGGTCTCCATATTGATTTTGAGCATAAAGCGGTCTTTCTGGGCCTCGGGAAGCGGGTAGGTGCCCTCATACTCAATGGGATTCTGTGTGGCAAACACGGTAAAGTTTGGGGAAAGCTCATGGGTGGTTCTGTCAATAGTCACCATACGCTCCTGCATTGCCTGAAGAAGGGCGGACTGTGTTTTTGCGGGGGCCCTGTTTATTTCATCGGCCAGGAGAAAGGTGGTAAAAACCGGGCCCTTTACAAGGATGAATCTGTTTTCCTGAATATTAAACACATGGGTGCCTGTTATATCGGTCGGCATCAGGTCGGGCGTGAACTGAATTCTGGAAAAATCGCTGCCCAGGACATGGGCCATTGTGCGGACCAGCAGCGTCTTTGCAATGCCCGGGACCCCTTCTATAAGTGCGTGGTTTCTTGTGAAAACAGCGATAAGCGCCTTATCGACAACATGATCCTGGCCGATAATAACCTTTGAGATTTCACTTTTTACATCGGGTAACAGATTTTTCAAGATCTCGGTATCTTCATTCATAATTGCTTCCTTTCCATCAATTTTTTGCATATTGCATTGTATGCCTGAGAAGGTTTTTTATATGCGCCTGTTAAGTCTTTCAGATCTTTTGCCTTAAGCATGCCGGAAGAAGAATAGGATTTGGCTGTTGAGGGAGAATTCTCCCACTCCTCAATACAGGCACTGACCAGTTTATCCGCCGGTATATTGCGTTTGAGCAGACTGATGAGCCCGTCGAGATAATCCCTTTCGGATCTTACAACTGTTTCATGCCAGGATTCCTCATCATGGGGCGGAACCAGACGGCTTGTATTTTTCCAGATATACAGGGCAGCCATCAGCAGAAACACCAATATAACCCCGTGAAGCCTGTATTTAAAGACCAGATCGATAATTCCTGTGGTTTTCTGAATCCCGAAATGAGATTCATCAAAGTAGATTTGCCTTGCAGGGCCGGCAAGCCAGGAAAGAAGCGCGGGATAACGATCGTATACCATGGCCTCATTGCTTAGGATATAGGAGTCGGCGCAGAGTACAACAGTCCCCTGACCAAATTTTCTCGATATGATGACAGGCTGATCATTCTGAGAGTAGTGAACAGTCCATTTATCATCGGGAATTCTAAAATAAAAGGATGATGGCAATTTTATGGATGCGGGCAGATCGACTGCGGGATAATTCTCGGCAAGTTCGGCAAAAAGGTTTTCGCTGTTTTCCATCCTCGATATATCAACGCCCCATGTTTCAAGGAGCGAGTATGAGTTCTCTTTTTTCCCGGAATCTTTTTTGACCTTACTGTTCTCCTTTGAATCTTCCTCTTTCTCATTATTATCTTCGTGGGTTTCCGTGTTCCTGTATTTTTCCGGGTTAAACAACCCGAATGATGGTTTCAGGGTTATTACAAGTCTTGTGCCTGATAACAGGATCCCGGAAAGAATCCTGTAATTCTCTTCGCCGGGGTTTATAAGATCAGAGGCGGATAATCCAAGGACAAACAGGGTTGTGTTTTTATTGCCTTCCCACCGGGGCGATTGATCATAATCCCGCTTCACATTATGTCCGGGGAGGATTGAAAGGGCTTCATAAAGGATCTTGGCGCCCAGGGGATCAGAGCGAAGGGATGAATAGGGCGGATATATGTCGCCTGCCCTGAAGCGGAGAGTAAATATGTGAAAAATCCCCATGATAAAAAGTATCGATATAATAAAAAATATGAGTACTGATATCCTTTTACCCATGAGCTATCTCAATCATCCTGTCCCTGTTGTTAATAAAGCTGTTCAATAAAGGTTCTGTGACCTCATGCATGCCATACCAGGAGAAGTCAAATACCCGGACACTGTCTGAAAAAAGATTGATTATTTCCGGGTTTTTATGGGCGCGTCTTCCCAATTCATTAATATAATCCATGTTGGTCTTGTACCTGGTGATGGTGATCATCCCTTTTTCGGCCAGGTTCGCAAGTATGGAGAGATAAAATGCCCTAAGCGCCAGGCTCAGCGGCGGTTTTTTCATGAGTTCATAGCCAAGAGTCATCCAGCGATCGGCAGGAAGTTCAACAGGGTCCACAAAATCTCCTGTCAGGTCGGGCAATGAAGGAATTGCCTGCGCGGTAACTTTGTCAACCGGGTTTCTTCTTTTATGAAGCTGCCTCCAGGCCATAACCGCAAGAACGCATACGAGCAGGGTAAGAACAGAGTACAGGATTAAATAAGCATTATTCTGCAAGGGTCCGCCGGAAGGCCCCCTGGTTTTGATATCCGGTAAAAGTTTTTTAATCAGTTCCCATATCTTTTTCCACGCTTTCTTTAGATATTTCAGACCCAGTATAAAATGGTCAACAACCCATTCGGAAAAGCGTTTTAGTGTTCCGGGCGTCTCATACTCATCAGCCTCCTTTGGAATACGCCAGGCGAATTCTCTCTGTTTCGCAATATCCTCTATGGCGCGGTCGATATCGCCGGAATCGATAATATAAGCGGTTTGAGAAAGGCTTTCTTCAATATCTGTTTTCTCATGAGCAATCGCGTCTGTTATCAAAAATGAGAAAAGGATGAAAAAGATCAGGCAGGATAACCCGTGGCTGAATTTTTTAATGGCAAGCATTTCTGTTTTAAGATCATCCCCTGTTCTGGCTGAAAAGATATAAAAGCATCTGAGGGCATACAGTGTCTTTATCAGCGGGTCCACGGCCAGGTAGGTCAATCCCAGTGAAATTATCAGAAAGGTTGTATTAAGCATGTTCATACCGCTGAGTGTAAAGACAGTTTCAATGCCGAGGTACCTTTTCATAAGAGCCGGAAGCAAATATATGCTTATGCAGATGTTCAGAAAAACAAATATTGTGAAAATGAAGATAAAGGCAAGCATGATATAATTCTGTCCCGGCCAGGCGTTTGCTGAATACCTTGATCTTTTTATTATCTCTTTAACCGGCAGAGTTCCGTCGCCGGTCATTAATGTGTTCTGATAAAACGAATATACCCATCCAAAGGGCGCAACCGAAATTATGGAAATGGGAAGGATCATAACCCAGGTTCCGGCAAACAGGCTCTGTGATGAAATGGTATGAATAATCTGTTTTAAGGACCAGGAAGCAGGCGGCTGAAGCCGGATGTATGAGATTATCTTTCCGCAAAAGGCGGCATGCCAGCATTTCATCCAGATAAAAAGCAGGGCAAGGCCCAGAGACGCAGTAATAACATGTTCCCCGGCGAATGCGTTTTGGCTCATGTCTGACCAGAAATAGAGGAAGGCTGCGACAAAGGGGATGGTGCCGATATAATAGAAGGGCAGGGCAATAAACAGGTTGCGCCTGAGAATAACGACTGCCTCTTCAATAATTTCCAGGGCGCCTTTTATTTTCTTCACCTTTGCCACTATTTACCCATCCAGTCTGACCAGATTGTGCCTTCATGAAATTCCATGGGAATTGAGAGCAGGATCTGTCCCAGATAATAAAAGGCCAGCCAGAGGACGATCACGCCAAAAACAACCCTGGCTGCTGAAAATATGGTTCTCAGTGCGGATGACTTCCTGCCTGTATCAAGTGTCATTTCAAGACAGCGCGTACAAAGAACACGGTCATCATGTTCCGTGATGCACTCCCTGCAGAAGAACCTGCGGCATTCCGGGCATTGGGCCACGGCCTCACGATCCTTGTGGTTATGGCATCTCTGGTGAAGAAGATCATTCATTGTCTGATCCTTCAGACAATGTGTTGTCTGTCTTTGAATTGTTTTGATGGGATTGCAGTTCCTTGCGGTATCTGAAGATCAGGAGAAGACCGAAAATGCCGAGGATCAGCGAAAAGGCGACATTAACAACCGAAAGCCCAAGAATCCAGGGGTTTTCCAGGGGCCTCAACTCTGCTACTTGCTCCATCTTTTGCAGTATGTCACCGGTATCCGGCATCGTTGACATAATGTAAAATACAAGAATAAAACTGGAAATAAAAATGACAGACAAATAACCTGCTATTGTCCAGGTAAGGGCCTTAATGGAATAATACAACGTGCTTCCTGACTGTTTTATCAGTGAGACGATAATAAAAACGATTGTCGCAATAAATATGACAAGGGATATCGAATGAAGAACATCACCTTGATTGAATATTCCAATGGCTGTTGTAAGCGCGTCTGCGAGCAGAATCGCAAAAAGAATAAGATGAAATATCCCTTTTTCACGTTTAAAAAACCTGGGAACCTGCATATATGCCTTCTGCTCATCATATGCCCGGCCTGCTGACTGAATCTGATCCTGTGTCAGGACGCCCTGAACATTTTCAATGGCTTTCCTCAGTTTTTCTAATGCCCTTTTTGTGTGTCTGACGCGTTTGAGAGCGGGAAGCCGGGTTGTCTGAATAGGGGTTAGAATATGGCATACAGAAGTCGTCCCCTTTATCAGGTTGATAATGAGCAGCAAAAGGAATATTGCAGCAAAGGTATCGGCCCATCTGCCGGTAAAATAAAAGGCTGCTGCAATAAAGATTAATGCTGAAATGCCGAAGCATATATTTAATATCCTGCCTCTTGATGTCTTTCTGGTTACAAATGCCTGTATATCCTGAAAATAAAATCTCCTGTAATCTTCGGAAAAAAAAGAGGATGTTACGGAAAGGAGATGGTCGGACCCCATATAAAGACTGTTGGCGCCGATAATTCTCGGCCCTTTAAGACGTTTGTATGGTTTCTTTATTTTATTCATTGTGCCTTTTTTCACCTGTTTTTATAGCAGTAGATTATGCGTTTTTGAAATTCCGGTGATCATTATGTCAAATATATGAATAACCTGTAGAGCCCATAGGACCATCCTGCAACCTGCATGGCTGCCAGGATCATAGCTAAAATTATCCGGAACCTTCTTCTTCTGACTATGCTTGAAGGGGCCTTCCAGTACCTTATGCCCAATATAATTGTCAGCGGCGCTGTGACAAGAGTAAAAGGCCAGAATATTATTGGCAGGATTGCCATAGACAGCACGACATTCTCATAAAGGGTTCGATGGTTTTCGAGATCTTTTATCCTGCGTTTCTTTTTTCCGCTCTCAAGGCAGGATGGACACAAATGCCGGTCATTAAACTCTATATCACATAAAGAGCATAGAAACCGGCCGCAGGATGAGCATGTTGTTACTGCCTGCTTGCCGGGATGATAAAAACAACTGGCCTCGTCATCCGCTGAAAGGGGTTCTCCGGATTTTCCTTCGGGCAGGGGATTGTAAACTGCCGGAAACAGATCCGCCCGGAGCAGGGAGCCGCATATAGGGCATGGATGAAACTCCACACTGTTGAACATCCCCTGATCCAGAACAGCCGAACATTTTGTGCACCTTGTCAAATTAGAATCTCCTGTTCTCCTCTATCGGCTGATTACCCTTGTATCGCAGATCCTGTCATGGAGCCCGCGTTTTTCATCATCAAAGGCCGCCATAATATAACCGATGGCAAAAATCATGCCGCTTAACATCTTGGCGAAAACTCGACCGAACGCCCTGAGATAACTTATCTTTTTACCTTCTGATGACAGGACTCTCAATCCGCATGCCATTTTTCCGAGGGTCGCTCCCCATTTTCCTATGAATAATGTCTCATATCCTATGCTGATAAAAGAAGAGATAATGTTGAGTATTATGGAATAGCCAAAGCCTGCAGTCGGATCACCGGATGAGGCGGCCCTGATCATGTAAATAATAAAGGGGATGAAAAAAATCATGTTGACTGCAAATAGAATAATTATATCGATAATATAGGCCGCTAACCTGATCCAGAATCCGGCGTAATTCATGTTGTGTGTTCTTACACCCTCTTTCAGCTTCTGAACAAATACGGGTTTGCAGTCGCCGCATATCCATAATTCGCCGTATTTTATCATGTTTTCCTGAGAAAATGACCTGTGGCATTCGCAGCAGAATGCTCTTGGCTGGTTTATTTGATCATCGTTGTAAGAGGCCGGACTGTCTATGCTGCCATACTCCTTCCAGCCGGACATTCCGGAATTCCAGACAAGGGTCGCGGCTGTGATGGTTCCTGCATTCACAAGGGCATGTAATTCCTCATCGCTTATTGGTCCGGCCTGATCGTTTCTGCCTTCATAATACCATTCCATAAGAATCTCCTTTGTGAAGAAATTATAACACAGCCCACTGGCCTGTTTACGTAAAGCATTATCAATAATATTTAAGGCTTGAAACTTTTTTAGATGATGATTAATAAGACATTTTTATTTTAAATGGATTTCTTTATTATAGAAAAATGTTGAAAGATTCAACAAAATAATGCAAAAAATAATGTTGTTGAACTCGTAAGAGGTCAGATTTTAGCTTTTCCGTCATTCCCGCGAAGGCGGGAATCCAGTCTTTTCAAGTAGTTATAGATTTCCGCCTGCGCGGGAATGACGTTTTCGGGTCTTTTTACGAATTCAACAATATTAGAATCTGATTTAGAGGAAAAAAGTTATATGAATGAAAGAGATATAAAAAATAAAATAACCAAGATCAACACGGAAAACACGGCCCAGGCATTTCTTGAACTCTTATCCATGAGGGGCGTGGATTGTTTTTTTGGAAATGCGGGCACTGATTTTACCGGCATTGTGGATGGGTTTGCACGCCGTGTAAAAGAGGGCAAAAAGAGGCCCAAACCGGTTGCTGTCACTCATGAGATACCACTTATCGGCATGGCGCACGGTTACTATCTGATCACCGGAAGGCCCCAGGCCGCCATGGTCCATGTCGGAGTGGGCACAGCCAACGCCATAGGCATGGTTATGAGCGCGCAAAGGGCAAGGGTTCCCATGCTGTTATGCGCAGGCAGGACCCCGGTTACTGAGGAGGGCCATCCGGCTTCACGGTCATCCTTTATTCACTGGGCCCAGGAGTCCTTTGACCAGGCAGGAATACTGAGAGAATATGTCAAATGGGATTATGAACTAAAGGAACCTTCCCAGCTTGAGGATGTTGTTGACAGGGCCCTTCTTATGGCAATGTCCGATCCTGCCGGACCAGTATATCTGACCCTGCCCAGAGAACTGCTTCATTCACCCTTTGAACGAGGGGCGTTCAGCGCCGCGCTGCGTTTTGATCTTCCCACCTGTTACCCTGATCCCGCAAAAATTCATGAGGCGGCAAAGCTTGTCTCAAAGGCAGAACGGCCTCTTGTTATTACATCATCAGCAGGCAGGGATCCTGAGTGTGTGAAGGAACTTACGAATCTATGCGAGGAATGGAATATCGGGGTGGTTTCCTTTTGTCCGGAATACATGAATTTTCCCGCGGATCATCACTGTCATCAGGGATTTTCTCCTGATCCGCTGCTGAAGGATGCGGATCTCATTCTGGTCATAGACTGCGATGTACCCTGGTTTCCGGCCTTTAAAAAACCGCAGGAATCAACCAGGATAATCAATATCGGCATAGACCCTTTCTACAGCAGGTATCCCGTGCGAAGCTTCAGATCGGATCTGACCATAAACGGCAATACACTTATGTCCATTAAAAACCTGCGTGAGGCCCTGTCCGGGCATTTGGTTGACCGGAAAGCGGATATCATTGCGGGCAGAGAAGCGCTCAGAAAACAACATGATGATCTGTTTCGCGGCTATTCAGAAAAGAGGATTGAATCGTCGTCTGATATTCCGATTGATTCCGGTTATTTATCATCCCGTGTGAACAGTATTCTCGGCAACAACACAATTAATGTGAATGAATACGACAATCAAATGATAGAGCAGACGAATCACAGGCCGGGCGCCTATTTCGGCATTCCCCATGCCGGGTACCTGGGATGGGGGTTTGGCGCTTCACTGGGCGTCAAGATGGCTGCCCCGGAAAAAACAGTTATCACAACAATTGGCGACGGGTCTTACATATTTTCAGTCCCATCGGCCTGTCATTTTGCGTCTGCGAGTTACAACCTCCCTGTTTTGGTGATTATATACAATAATCAGGGATGGAATGCAGTCAGACAGGCGACCCTGGCGCTTCATCCCGAAGGATGGATAAAGGGGATGAAGAACATTCCGATGGTAGACCTGAACCCGTCTCCGGATTTTGAAAAGATCTGCGAGGCATTTGGCGGTTATGGAGAAAAGGTTGAGAGCCCGGATCAGATAGACGGCGCTCTTGAACGAGCCATGCACGCAGTGCAAAAGGAAAAAAGACAGGCATGCCTGAATGTAATATGCAGGTAGGAAACCAAAGGGGTCAGAACCAGTTCTGAAGCACATAATACCACATTGAATAATAACAAGGGGATGTTATTGGT
>CAZJOB010000038.1:0-15721 GCA_964547435.1 uncultured Desulfatiglans sp.
GTTAAGTCTCTGTAATGCTCAGGACAGCCATATTAGATGCCGGAATAATAAAGAGCGTAATTTTGCTATTTTGGCCGATCCGGAAATGTTGCCAAAATGACCAAATAGCAGTATCGAAAATAAAAATCCGGGCTGAAAAAATTCCTATTTGGGGTTATGTTGAAAATATTAACAAAATCGCTAAATAGAAAATATAAATCAATATTATCTCGTAATAATAAGCATTTAAATATAAATTAAAGTCGCTAAATAGCAGTAAAAAACGGCTTTTAACCCCCGGCTCCAGGTGACAGCGTAAAAACCACGCTACCTCTGAGCCGGCCAGTTAAAAGCTGAAATGAAAAATAGGAAGGGATTTTAGAATTATGTCGGAAAAGCAATCTTTTGCATTTTCGACAATTTGTAGATATAAAATAAAAATCACCGCTGAAGTAATCCCATTTGGTGAAAAAGGCAACGTTGCCAGAATCACCAAATAAAAGATTTAAAGCAAATATTATTTGTAATAATAAACACTTATGGATATAGCATAAAGCGGGACGTTCTTTAGTAATTCATTTTAGCAAGGAGAATTAATGGAAATAAAAGCAATTATTCTCTTGAAAAATAGATAATGAAATATCAAAGAGCGTCCCGCTTTAAGAGAAGCTTATCGATGAGAATGTGAGAATATGCGTCAGTTCTTGAATCGCGCCGAGTAAATGATCAATAAATAGGGAGATAATCGTTATGGCAAGAATAAAAGATCTACAGGAACCGGCTCAAAAGATACTGATGGGTATGGAATGCCCGGTATTTGAGACCAGGCCATGGGTTAATGGCCCGCCCCTGAACCGGCGGAGGGTCGCCCTGATTACAACCGCCGGGCTGCATTTACGAACAGACCGGCCTTTTCAGATGAACCAGCCCGACTATTACCGCGTTATCCCAGGAGACGCACGGGACAATGATCTTATTATGTCTCACGGGGCATCCAGCTTTGACAGGACTGGCTACCAGAGGGACCTAAATGTCGTTTTCCCGCTGGACCGGGTGCGTGAACTGGCAGAAGCCGGGGTTATCGGCAGTATCGCGGATTATCACTATTCATTCGGCACACCGCTAGGTATGCCTGAATATCAAATCGCGGCAGAGGAACTGAGCGCCCTGTTCAAAAAGGACAATGTTAATGCCGTCCTTCTGTTTCCTGTCTGACCCGGCTGCACGATCGCCGGCGGCGTTCTCGCGCATTTACTGGAAGAGAAGGGAATCCCCACAGCCAACATAAGCCTTATTCGCCCTCATACTGAAAAAGTCAGACCTCCGAGATCATTATGGGTGCCTTTCGAATTGGGTCGCCCCCTGGGAGCGCCCAATGATCCGGCCTTTCAGAAAAGGGTGCTGCTCTCCCTGTTAAGACTGCTTGAAAGGGCCGACGGCCCGTTTATTATTGAAGACTTACAGGATGACGCACCGGAATCCGACGATAGGGTGGAAGTTTTGTCCTGCCCTGTAAGGTTCGATGAATCCGGTGACGCGCATGACCCTGATCCACTTAAGACCAGATTTAAAAGGGAAATACAGGCGATGCGTTCGTGGTATGATATGGCGCTGAAAAAGCGGAGACGGACTACAGTGGGAGGAAGCGGAATTGAAATGGATTCGCTGGGAGATTTCCTGTTCGCCTTTATTAAGGGAGATGAGCCGAAAAGTCCCAGAAGTGATGTTGACATTTCTGTAATCCTTAAACAGGCAGTTGAAGACCTGAAGTCCTATTATGTTGAAGGAATCACCTCGCAACCGGGTCAGGAAGGGTTGTCCAGCAAGGCGCTCCAGGAATGGTTCTGGAATGAAACCATTGCGGGTGAAGTGTTGCTGGAACTAATAAAGGCATGCTCTACAAGCGATAATGAGCGGATCAGGATGACGGGAAGTTACTTTCTTGCCCCGATTGAGGTTATGATTAAGTTAAAAGAATAGTTTCTCAAGCCCGATTTCACGTATAATCAGCGGACTCCTTTGACCTATGGAATTAAGCGAATTTGAGGAAGCTGTTGAAAAAGCCCTAAAATATTCAGGGATATTTTGAAGAAATGGAGAATCGATTCATGGTTAATGATACCAGTATAGAAACATGGACTCTTGATGATGGAACAAAGTTATCACTTCGCCATATCGTACCTGGCGATGCTGTCAAAGAACAGGCATTTGTACGTAAACTTTCAATCCAATCCCGCTACTTCCGCTTTCACGGCTCAATTAAGGAACTCAACAAGAATGATCTGGAGAAGTTTACTAATCCCGACCCGCTTGATACAGAAGCCCTGATTATTCTTTATAACGGGGGAAAAATTGAAGAAGAAATCGGCGTGGCAAGATTCGTAATTGACCCGGATGGCGTAAGCTGCGAGTTTGCCATTGTCGTTGCTGATGAATGGCAAAAGCGCGGCGTTGGGATGAAGCTGATGAAAGCGTTGATAGATCATGCTCAATCCCGGGGGATTAAACGAATCTACGGCTCCGTTCTCGAAAACAACCCGGGTATGCGCCGATTTGCCAAAGGGTTAGGTTTTGAAGAGACTAAAGTACCTGATGATAACTCATTGCTGGTTACAAAAAATCTATGAGGGATCAGTTGGAATTCGTAGCGCGGAATGATCTCTCTCCATTGACTCAATCACGTCTGAATGCTACATTGCATATTATTTTACCGTTGTAAAAACGGGGTCTCCATTCTTGACAGCAAAATATACATTTAGGAGTCAAACATTGGAATCAGTAGAAGGACATCTGGAAATATTGGATCAGAAATTTGGCTTTTTAAGATCTATTGACAATAATTTTAAGCCGCGCCCGGAGGATGCTTTCGTTCCGGCTAACCTGATACAAAAATATAATCTGCAGGAAGGCGTCTTTATAGAAGGTGTCGGGGTCATAGGTGACGATAAAAAGAAGAATTTGAAACTCACTGAAATCGAAAAAATAAATCAGCACCCGGCAGAAGATTATTCTAAAATAAAATCACTGCAGAGTGTAGTCAGTATCAGCCCGTCTGAAAGGCTTAAACTTGCCCAGGGGCCGGATGATATTATGGGAAAGGCGCTGGATATAATCGTGCCCGTTGGAAAGGGGCAGCGTGGTTTAATCATAGCACCGCCCAAATCCGGTAAAACTACCATTTTAAAACACATGGCCAATTCTATTATAACCAATCATCCGGAAGTGGTGGTCTTTGTGCTGCTGGTTAATGAAAGGCCTGAGGAAGTTACAGACTTCAGAAGAGCGCTTAAACATGCTTATGTACTCTCCTCCTCTGCTGACCAGAGCGTTGCTCAACATTTACGAATAACTAAAATGACCGTGAATGCCGCAACTCGTTTAGCCGAGACGGGCCTTGACGCGGTGGTGTTTATCGATTCGCTGACGCGTTTGTCGCGCGCATTTAATTCGGAAACGCGAAGTCATGGCCGGACCATGTCAGGCGGACTGGGCGCAAATGCCATGGAAATGCCCAGGAGGATCTTTGGCGCTGCACGTAACATAGATAATGGAGGATCTTTGACAATTATTGCCACAATTTTAATCGATACCGGCAGCAGAATGGATGATATTATCTACCAGGAGTTTGTAGGCACCGGTAATATGGACCTCGTACTCAGTCAAAAGTGTGCGGAACAAAGATTATGGCCGGCCATCGATATCACTCAATCCGGCACTCGTAAAGAGCATCTCCTGCTGGACCCACAGGAATATGAGGAGATGGTAAAGCTTCGGAGAGAATTATCTAATAAAGATGAGGTAAAGGCACTGTCTGCACTCATAGAACACCTGGGCAGGTGAATACTTTAAAAGGGGACGTTTATGTGGAACGTGCTTTACTATTTTATTGCAGGCCCCCTATAGTTAATCATTCCCTTCTTTTCCATCCCCATAGAAACTGTAAAACTTGATTATATCGAAAGATCCATTGACTTCATGATATTAGTTCTTAGCTTGTACTCATGCGATTGTCACCAGATTCAACAGTAAATAAATAAATCATGTGATGGCTTCGGCCTCCAAAGATTATGCTAAAAAAAGGATTCTGTTGTGGCATTCTGTCGAGGGTTTCTCGGATGTTTGTTTTTGAGTTGTTAACGGCATTTCGGGAAATCGTTTCTTCATCTCTCATTGAATAGTCAACTAACAGCTTAACCTTTATTTCCAGGATTTATCGTTTTTTTTTAAATCTTGAATAAACTTGATTCCCCCCTGAGCATATGTTCCTGCTCAGGGGTTGCTTCAAATCATAATATAATATTTTTAAAGCCTTATTTCCTAATCTTATTGACCTGCCTGTACTTCCAAACATATAATACCTAATATTTTATTCTAACGGGGAAAAATGAGCAGAGCAAAAATCCGCCATCACATAGAAATCATTTTACTGGCCGTTTTCTCATTCACAATCCTTCCGGCTTTATCCTTATCCCAACAGGCCTCAAATGGTCTCAAGATTCTCGACGCAGTTAAGACAACAATTGCAAGACAGCCTGCCGTCCATATACAGGAACAGGAAGTGGAGATCAACAAAGGCATCCTTAGACAAGCGGAAAGCATATTCGACCCGGTAATAGGGGCATATATAAGCAGAGAGGATGATAACACTCCTCTTCGGGAAGTCCAGAGATTACAAACAGGCCTTCAAAAAAGCGAGCAGACAGTTACATCCTACCAGATAGGGATAAATAAGCTGCTTCGGTCAGGAGTCACTCTGAACCCGAATATTAATATGGTTCGAACCGATGACCTCAGTTTTGGGGCAAGGACTGCAAATGAGGCCAGCGTCAATTTCACGGTTATCTTTCCACTGCTTAAGGGAAGAGGATGGGAAACAACAGAAGCAGAAGTAACAGCAGTCATGATCGGGGTAGAGGCGAGTGAATTGGAGCTTCGGCAGACCATCTCCCAATCCGTTTTAAATACATGCAGGGCCTATTGGAATTATCTGTCGGCAGCAAAGAGCCTTGAGATTCTCAGGGAGGCGGAAGAAAAGGCCGGCAGGATGATTAAAGACATGGAGGAGCTTGTTGCCGCCGACGAACGTCCTGCCTCTGATCTTGATCAGCTTTACGCCAACCTGGCAGTAAAAAGGGATGACCGGATTAAAAGCGAACAGAGTCTTTTAGAGGCCCGTCACGCACTGGGGATTGCAATGGGCATTGCCCTGAAGGAGACAGGATCTCTGCCCTTTCCCGAAGGTCCATTTACCCGGATAAACCCTGATGATATTTCATTCACGGAAGAGGATGAAAAGGCATTGATTGAACTTTCCGGAAAAAGCCGTCCTGATCTTCTGGCATTGAGAAGATATGAAGACAGGGCAAAAGTCCTTCTCAGGTCCGCCGAGCTTAATAAAAAGCCGCAGGTCGATCTCTCTGTCAACCTCGGCTATATGGGGCTAAGCGAGGGAGAAAGCGACAGAAATTATTATGACGCATTCTATCATCAGACAAGCGGTCTCAATGTTTATGCAAAACTTTCCTATCAATATCCGGTGGGAAACAGCGCGGCCATGGCAATGATTGATCAGAGAAGAGCAGCCTGCAATCAGGCGTTTATTCAGACAACCGACATGGAGAGAAAGATAGGCTCCGATGTTGTCATTGCGATGAAGGCCCTTTCAAGGAGTATCGAGGAGATGGATGAGGTCGAAAAATCAGTCTCTTTTTACGAAAAGAGCGTTTCAAATGAGAGGCTCAAACTTGCTCTGGGCATGTCCACCATAATCGATGTTTTAACCGTGGAGGACCAGTTGAGAAACGCGATGCTCAGGGAAATCAGTGCACAGAATAACTATTCCATGGCGTTAATTAATCTTAGATATGCCACAGGGACCCTTATTGATGTACAGGAGAATGGATACAGCATCAACATGGAACATTTAACATCAGCACCATCAATCAACCCTGCTCTCAACAGGTTGAATTAAGGAGAGAGAATCTATATGGAAGGCCATATTTTTCGTAAAGTCGCACTGGAAAGATTATCCTCACCCGAACAGCTTGATCAGATGATGCGTATCACCAATCCCAAAGGGTGGATTGCCCTGGTCTCTATCGGGATACTCCTGGTCTGCGCTGTTTTCTGGAGCATATGGGGAAGCATCCCGGACAAGGTCATGGGGCAGGGAATACTTGTGAAATCCGGCGGAGAGTTCATTATATCGGCCAATGGCACGGGGCGGGTTCAGGATATTTTTTTCAGCCCCGGTGATACTGTACAGGTAGGACAGGTAGTCGCCCTTATTTTCCAGGAAGGAATCATTGCACAGATAGAAAATGCCCGATCCAAAATAGAGGATCTTAATGAAGAAAGGGATCGCATTGTTCAATTCGGCACAGAAGAAACAGGCCTGGAAGGCCAATCTATTGAACAGCAGAGACAGACTATTCAACAGAATATTCTTAAGCTTACGGAACGCGTTAAATGGCTCAATGAAAAGATAGAAAATCAGAAAACAGTGGTTGAAAAGGGCCTGATTACAAGGCAGGAATTGATCAACACTCAGGAAGAACTGAGCGCCGCTCAGCATAATATTAATGAAGAGCAGAATAATCTGAAGCAATTGGCCATCAAGGAAGTCCAGATCGCCAACCAGCAGAAAAGGGAACTGGCTGCTGCTGATTTAAAAATCAGCGAGGCTGAGAGAGATCTGAAGCAACTGCAGAATGAACTTTCTGAAAAGGCAAAGGTGGTCAGCCCATATATGGGACGTATTCTGGAAATATCCGTGGACAAAGGCGTAATGATAAACCAGGGCAGCCGGATGATGGGCATTGAACTGGTGGGAAAACAGATAAAAAATCTGGAAGCCGTGCTTTATTTTTCTCCGGGGGAAGGCAAAAAGATTCAACTGGGAATGAATGCCCGGATCGCTCCTTCCAATGTTCAGATAGAAAAATATGGCTTCATGAAGGGAATCGTGACATACGTTGCTGAATTCCCTTCAACCAGCCAGGGAATGATGCGGGTGCTTCAGAATGAGGAACTGGTTCGCGGTTTATCCATGGGTGCAGCGCCGATAGAGGTCCGGGCTGATCTGATTCCTGACCCCAGAACGCCAAGCGGCTACAAATGGTCCAGTTCAAAAGGTCCTTCCATAAAGATAAACTCGGGAACCCTGTGCTCCGCAACAGTTACTATAAGCGAGGAGCCTCCATACAATCTGGTAGTGCCCCTGTTCAAAAAACATATTTTGGGCATTGGAATAGAATAGAGTGAAAAACCGGGCCATGCATGAAAGACACTAATAAACAGAAAGAAAACTGGTTTAACAAAAGGGCCAAAACCCCCACTGTCCTTCAGATGGAAGCGCTTGAATGCGGAGCCGCAGCCCTTGCTATGATCCTGGGTTATTACGGGCGGTATGTGCCTTTGGAAGAACTGAGACAGGAATGCGGGGTTTCCAGAGACGGAAGCAAGGCCAGTAATGTGCTTAGGGCGGCCCGTAAATACGGCATGGAGGCCAGAGGCTACCGAAAAGAACCCGAGGGGCTGAGAGATCTTTCGCTTCCCATGATCGTTTTCTGGAATTTCAATCACTTTGTAGTGCTGGAAGGGATTAAAAATGGAAAGGTATATCTGAATGATCCGGGCGTGGGTCCGAGGATCGTTTCAGAAGAAGAATTTGATGAATCATTTACCGGCGTTGCGCTTACGTTTGAGCCTCTTTCAGGCTTTCAAAAGGGCGGAGAAAAACGAAGCATCTTTCGCTCACTTCAGAGACGCTTCATTGGAGCTAAAGCAGCCCTTGTGTATGTAATCCTGGCCGGGCTCTTTCTGGTTATTCCAGGACTGGTAATCCCTGTCTTTTCAAGAATATTCGTTGATAATGTACTCATCACCGGGATGACCGGATGGTTAAGGCCTCTGCTTGTTGCAATGACTATTACAGCGCTTCTGCGCGGCGCCCTCACATGGTGTCAGGAGCACTATCTTCTTCGGTTTGAAACCAAACTCGCATTGACCTCATCCGCCAAATTCTTTCGTCACGTATTTCGCCTTCCCATTGAATTTTTTGCCCAGCGGTTCGGAGGCGATGTGGGAAACCGGGTCTTAATCAATGACAAGGTCGCCCAGATCCTTTCAGGCCAACTGGCAACAAACGCCATCAATCTTATTCTAATAATATTCTATGCCCTGTTGATGATCCAGTATGATGTCATCCTGACTTTGCTGGGAATCTTCATCGCTTTTCTCAACCTGGTTGTTCTGAAATGGGTCTCAAGAAAGAGGACTGACCTGAATATGCGACTGCAGCAGGAGGCAGGCAAGATGCTTGGAACAGCCATGAGCGGACTCCAGATGATTGAGACTCTCAAGGCCACAGGGTCAGAATCCGATTTTTTTGCGAACTGGTCCGGGTATCAGGCCAAGGTAATGAACGCCCAGCAGCAACTTGGAATATCCACTCAGCTTCTTACCATCGTACCGGTCTTTTTAACCAGTCTGAATACGGTGGCCATTCTGGGTGTCGGCGGCGTTCGCGTTATGGACGGCTATTTAAGCATGGGAATGCTGATTGCATTTCAGAGCCTGATGAGCAGCTTTATTGCTCCGGTAAACCAGATGGTGAACCTTGGAAGCACCCTTCAGGAAGCACAGGCAGATATGTGCAGGCTGGACGATGTGCTCCATTATCACGTGGATAAACGCTTTTCCGAAGATGGGAACATTCACGAAAGGATTGAATTAGAGGATTCAGACCGGGACAGCCATATAACAACCGCCCCAGGATCAACACCTGCAATACCTGTAAAATTATCCGGGCATGTGGAAATGAAGGGCATTAAATTCGGTTATAATCTCCTCGAACCCCCTCTGATCGAAGACTTTAATCTTTCTCTGAAGCCTGGCATGCGTGTTGCCCTCGTCGGGGGTTCAGGTTCGGGCAAGTCAACCATTGCCAAGCTGGTTACTGGTCTCTACTCGCCATGGGAAGGGGAAATTCGGTTTGATAATATATTGTTGAACGATATACCCAGGGATATCTTCTGTAATTCCGTGTCTATTGTGGATCAGGACATATTCGTATTTGAAGATACAATAAGGTCAAACCTGACCATGTGGGATAAAACCATACCGGATCCTGTTATTATTCAGGCGGCAAAAGATGCGTATATTCATTCCGAGATCTCCATGAGAGATGGGGCTTATGCCGGCATGGTAGGGGAGGGCGGGGCCAACTTCAGCGGAGGGCAGATGCAGAGACTGGAGATTGCCAGGGCGCTGGTAAATAATCCCACAATCCTTGTTCTGGATGAGGCAACCAGCGCCCTTGACCCCAATACTGAAAAGATTATCGATGATAATATCAGAAGACGCGGCTGCACATGCATCATTGTGGCCCATCGTCTGAGCACTATCAGAGACTGCGATGAAATCATTGTTCTTGACCGGGGCAAAGTAGTACAGCGCGGCGCCCATGAAGAACTTCGTGAAGACGCAAAAGGGGTATATGCCGGACTGATCAAAGATCAATGATTCACAGTTTGCTGTTAACCTGTTGAACCTGAAGGATGATTTTTTATAATATATGAAAAACATACTGAATATTCTGAGCAGTCAAAGCAATATTATTGAAGCGAAAGGGAATGAGCCCCTTTTACTCGATAATGTGGAAAAGGTCTGGATCATAAAATCGGGCCAGATGGACATATTTTCCATACAGGTTCGAGACAAAGAGACCATTGGGCCCCGCAATCACATCTTCAGGGCGTCTGAAGGCGAAGCCCTTTTTGGAATGGATATCAAAAATTATGATCAGGATCTGGCCCTGCTGGCGTCAGGGACTCCGGGTACACTGCTTGTGGAGTGTGAAAAGAGCCGCCTTTTCGATCTTTTACAATATCCCGATCATACTGAAACAATTGAAGCCCTGATCATGAATTGGGTTGACCGGCTGTCAACAGGAATCAGTCAGAACGCAATATTTCCTAACAAATATCAGGAGATGATTAAAGGGGCGAAGATAACAACCGAAGAAGACACCTTTTTGCGCACACAGGACCTCCCTGTCTGGATATTTAACACAGAAGGTCACACATGGTTTATGGGAAGGAATGACTGGCCTGAAATACCCCCCAAGCGCTATTTCCCCGTTTCAAAAAACGCATGGGTTTTAAGCAGTGGAAAAACGCATTTATACACAACAGGCATCAAAGAGGTTATCAGCGAAGATAAAAACCTGGAATCATTGAACAGCTTTCACAGATTTATCCTTGACTGCATCTTCGTAAACATCAGGCAGTCTCTGATTCTCGAGGAGAATCGACTAAAGAGGAAAAAAGAGGCTGACCAATCCAATCTTAATCACGCGATATTGCAGCTTGGAAAGATTCTGGACACAAAAAAGGCCGGGATTTCACCGAAGGCGGGCGAAAAGAATGCCCTGATATCCGCCTGCCACATGATTGGAAATGCCATGGGCATAAAGATTCGAGACCCCGAAAGGTCTGAAGAAGAGGACAGTTCCGAAATAACACTGGAAGACATCGCGAGAAATTCCGGTTTTCGCACCCGTAAGGTCATACTTAAGGATAACTGGTGGAGCCTTGATCAGGGGCCCCTGCTGGCCTTTCTGGCAGAGAAGAAACAACCTGTCGCACTTATCCCCAAGTCTCCGGGAAGATATAATCTGCATGATCCCATGAAGGGGACCATTGAAAAGGTCACACCGGCAACAGCGGAAATCATAGCTCCGGAGGCCTTTGTTTTTTACCGCCCCTTTCCTGAAAGACCCCTCAATGGGTTTGATCTGTTCAGGTTCGGGTTTCACGGTTGCGGCATGGATCTGACCACGATCATTTTTATGGGCGTTCTGGGCGCGCTTCTGGGCCTTCTCACCCCTGTCATGACCGGGATTATATTTGACACTATTATTCCTGAAGCCGCAAGCAGCCAGCTTGTTCAAATATCAGTGATACTTATCACATGCGCTGTGGCAACAGCGCTTTTCGATATTACCAAAGGTGTCGCACTGTTGCGTCTTGAGGGTAAAATGGATTTTTCCATACTGGCCGCCCTGTGGGACCGGCTTCTCTCCCTGCCTGTGCCCTTTTTCCGTGATTACTCGGCTGGCGACCTGGCCAACAGGGCAATGGGTATAAACCAGATCAGGCAGATTCTTTCCGGTGTTGCCATAAATAGTATTCTCTCCGCGCTTTTCTCATCATTCAGTCTCGCTCTGCTTTTCTATTATGACTGGCAACTGGCCCTTGTAGGCATCGGATTATCTTTAATCAGCATATTCGCCACATGCCTTACGGGTTTTCTCATGGTCCGCCATCAGCGTAAAATCAATGAGATTGAAGGCAGAACCTCCGGAATTGTTTTACAGTTTATCACAGGCATTGCCAAACTTCGCGTTTCCGGCACGGAAGACAGGGCCTTCGCTGAATGGACAAAAAGTTTTACCGAAAAAAAGAGGCTGGCCTACAAGGCCGGGACCATTCAGAATATATTGACATCGTTCAACTCCATGTTTCCTGTTATTGCTTCAATGGCTATCTTTACCTGGGTAATATGGAAATCAATCGACAGCGGACTCAGCACCGGCAGCTTTCTGGCCTTCAGCTCAGCCTATGGAACTTTTCAGGCAGCAATGCTTCAAATGGCCATGGTTCTCACCGCGTCATTAAATATAATACCCTTATATGAACGGGCCAGACCGATTATCGCTGCCTGCCCTGAATCGGATGAAACCAAAGCAAACCCTGGTGAACTGAGTGGTGATATAAATATTCATAATATCAGGTTCCGTTACAATCCCGATGGTCCCCTGATCTTAAAAGATGTATCCCTGCATGTGTCACCCGGTGAATTTGTTGCCATTGTGGGAGGATCAGGTTCCGGCAAATCCACCCTTCTGCGCTGTCTGCTCGGTTTTGAAACACCGGGAAGCGGGAGCATATATTATGATAATCAGGATCTGACCACACTCGATCTTCGGGAAGTGCGCCGGCAGACAGGGGTTGTACTCCAGAATGCCCGGCTGATGTCAGGAGACATTTTTAAGAATATTGTGGGGACCTCCGGGCTTACAGTGGAAGATGCCTGGGAGGCGGCGCGAATGGTGGGAGTGGAAGAGGATATCAGGGCAATGCCCATGGGAATGCATACTATGATAAGCGCGGGCGGCAGTACATTGTCAGGAGGTCAGAGACAGAGGCTGATTATAGCAAGGGCTGTTGCTAAAAGGCCCAGAATACTTTTTTTTGACGAGGCCACCAGTGCCCTTGATAACAGGACACAGGCAATTGTCAGCAGAAGTCTGGAAAGGCTTAAGGTTACCAGACTGGTTATTGCTCATCGTCTCAGTACAATAATCAATGCCGATCGAATCTATGTTCTTCAAAATGGCGAAGTGATCGAAAGCGGCGCCTATGAGGAACTTATGGATCTGAAAGGTTTTTTTTCGGAACTCGCGAAAAGACAGATTGCTTAAAACAGCGAAAGCCAGAAATTATCTTTGCAGGATTCTGCTGTTTCTGAACGAATGCCGATCAAAGGAGAAAATATCGTGATTAAAAAAATTTTCGGGCTGATAATTGTTGTTCTTGGACTGATCGCCTGCACAGGTGACAGGAATCCCGCTGAAGAACGTGCTCGAACAGCTATGAAGGCAAAAGGCGATATTATCATCGGAGCCGCTGCCCCCTGGTCGGATGAGGACAAGACCGGATTGTGGAAAGGAATAGAGATGGCCTTTCAGGAGATAAACCGCGAGGGAGGAGTGCTGGGCAGAAAGATACAGGTTATTCGTGAAGATGATGAGGCCTCTGTTTCTAAGGGCCAGATAATCGCTCAGCAGTTTGCTGAAAACAAAAACCTAATAGCGGTAATCGGTCATTACAATTCATATATAACAGATCCGACATCGATTATTTATCAGTATAATGGCATCCTCATGCTTACCCCTGCATCAACAAGCCCGAATCTGACCATGCAGGGGCTGGATCTGGTCTTTAGAAATATCCCCAATGATAATGACACGGGAAGAACCCTGGCCCGTTTCTGCGCAAAACAGGGGTATAAAAACATGCTTATTTATCATGCCGAAGAGAATTACGGAACAGGGCTGGCAAACGCCTTTGCAATAGGATCCGAGGAAAACGGCATAAATATTCCGGATCGAAAAAGCTATAATCTTCTAAGCAGCGTCAGAATCTTTGAGAAAGATCTTTTGTACTGGAGAAAAAACTATGTCTTTGACGCCATTTTCCTCGCAGGCAGCACCCCTCAGGCCGCACAGATTATCAGGACAGCGCGTGATCTGGATATCACTGTCCCCATAATAGGAGGAGACGGCCTTGATAATCCTGATTTGATAGGAATAGCCGGCGAAAAAGCCAATAACACATTTATCGGCACAGTGTTTAATCCTGAAAGGCATGAAGCAAAAACAGCAGAATTCATAAAGGCCTTCAGTCGGAAATATAAAACAGCGCCTGACAGCGATACCGCGCTTGGTTATGATGCCGTTCATCTGCTAGCCCATGCTATTAGAAAGGCGGGGTCCGCAGTTCCTCGAAAAATTGCCGATGCCCTGCGCTCAACCGAAGAATGGGAAGGTGTGACGGGCGAATACAGTTTTGATAAAAAGGGAGATGTTTTTGACAAGGAATTATATATAAAAGAGATCAGTAACAATGCCTTTAAATATTATCAGGTAAGGTAACAGTATGATGCCGGCCAAAGACCCTTCAGCAACCCGTGAAAAGGTGCTTTCAACTCTGGGCGCTTCACCTTCCGAAAAAGAGGAGTTGCTGACATATAACATGAACCGTTTCAATCATGACAAACTGGGACTTCCTCTGAAAATCCCTCTGCCGGATGAGCCCTTTATCGAAACGTGGGAAAACTATTTGTCCATGTCCAGGGAAAAGGGGGTTTTCAGTGTTCTAAAAGAGATTCTGGTTCAACTTTCCTTTCCTGTTTTAAATGGAATAAGCGGAGAAGAATTTTATATATCCGCAACCAGGCGCGGCGTATCACCGGATAACATTCATCAGGCTACAGGGATAATCCTCAGTCAGCCTGAGACTATTCGGCTGCTTCTGCATCAGACACCGGCAGGCCGGGTGCCATTGATAATAACCGGTAACAGGCAGGATTTTGAAGCACTGGTTCAGGCGCTAACAAAAAAAAATGAACCGGCGCCTGTAAGTGAATCCATGGGTGCGGTTATTGTTGCAGGTTGCAATAACTGGGATAGGATTCGCCGGTACAGGAATCAATGGGAAAAAGAAAACCCTTCCGACTGTTCGCAACAAAAATGGGAAGAGGAGTTCAAAAGGTTTGTAACCAGAAAAGAACTCTACCAGGATAAATTTATAATCCTGAGTGAAGGCCCTTACAGCGGCGTTTCTGCCGAAGATATGGGGATGTCCGCGAAGGAATGGAAGCGTCACTCTCTGACCATTCGCGTGGAACATGAAGCTGCCCATTATTTTACCAGACAAGTTTTATCTTCCATGCAAAACAGTCTGATCGATGAATTTATCGCCGATTACATGGGCATCACGGCTGCTGCGGGGCATTACAGAGCGGACTGGTTTCTCCGCTTTATTGGGCTGAGTAATTTTCCTGAATTTACACGGGGAGGCAGACTTGAAATCTATCGCGGTGATCCGCCTCTTTCCGATGGCGCTTTTCGGATTCTTCAGGCAATAGCAAAACAGGCCTCGGAAAACCTGGAACAATTTGACAGTTCCTGTTCGATAGACCACAATGATATGAAAGAAAATACCGCTGTCCTGATTGCTATGACCTTTCTAACCATGGAAGAAATAGCCTCACTTAAGGGCGTTGAATTATTAAAGCAGTCTTTTGATAGTGCAAGAGCACTTATTATATAGAAAGGTGTAACAATATTATCTTACATATACGCTTTTTTTATGTTATTCTTTCAGCAAAAAGGAGGTGATGAAAGGACAAAGCTGGTATTGATTAGGCGGATGCAATAATCTGTTAACCTTTAAATAATCAGAGATTGGAGGGTAAAATGTCAGTAAAAAGTGCAAAAGCATTGATGGAAAAGATTAAGAGTGATCCGAAATTTGGAAAGAAGATCGAAGACGCCAAGGACAACAAAGCCAGAATGGCAATTATCAGAAGCGCCGGGTTTGACTTTACTCAGGAAGAGATGAAACAGGCGGTTAAGCCTGCCGAAGGTGAACTGAGTGATGAAGACCTTGAAGCCGTGGCCGGCGGTTCTTCAGCGCCGTGGGTGGCTGTGGGAACCGGGGCAGCCGGGGCGGGCGCAGCGGCAGCGGCAGCCTAAAACAAAGATTGGAAAACATAGGAAAGTCATAAATTGCCTTATTTCGTCACCCCGGCGAACCGACGTCGCGCCGAAGCAGCGATAGGTCGCGTCTCGCGAAGGCGGAAGCCGGGGTTCAATAATTTCATGCACTTATGGATTCCACCGGCTTTAGTCATGCCGGGGCAGGCTCTATTCGCTGGAATGACGTTTTCGGGACTTTTTACGAGTTCATCAAAATTGAAGAACTCGTAAAAAGCTGTTTTATGCCGCTTCGCGGCAACCTATGAGAAACGAAGTCTTTTATGGCCTCCGTGAAACGTCAAAATGTGAAAAATTAAACGTAGGGGCCGACCTATGCCTGGCCCGACGTAGTTACGGTTTACCAAAACGAAGGCGGCTGTCGGCCCGCCAAGGGTTGCTTATGGGCACATACCG
>CAZJOB010000039.1:0-10521 GCA_964547435.1 uncultured Desulfatiglans sp.
ACATCTGCCTGGTTGAAAGAGATAACAAACCTGTCATATAGCGCCCTTGTCCTGCTGTACCTGTGAGGCTGAAAGACAACGATCAGCCTGTTGTCCGGCCAGCATTCCTTTGCCGTTTTGAGTGTTGCCGCTATTTCAGCGGGATGATGACCATAATCGTCAATCACCTTAACCCTGTTTTTTTCCCCCTTTATCTGAAATCTCCTTTCAAGACCTCCGAGCACCGCGAGTCCCTTTTTAATGGCCGACATATCCAGATCCAGTTCAATGCCTACGGCTATAGCGGCCAGGGAATTAAGCACGCTGTGATTGCCCGGCATTGCAACAGAAACACGTCCCGAAGATTCCCCCCTGTTCAGGATCTCAAAATCAACGCTGGATTCCCCTTTTATGATGTCTGTTGCCCTGATATCTGCCTGAGATGTCAGGCCGTAAGTGATGTACCTCTTTTTCAGACGGGGTATGATATTCTGTATCTCCTCATTGTCGAGACAGAGCACAGCCGCGCCGTAAAACGGGACCTTGTTTATAAAATCCACAAATGCCGTTCTGATATTGTCCATGTTTCCATAATGGTCAACGTGCTCCAGGTCAATATTCGTGACAACCGCGATAGTGGGAGAGAGCGCCATAAAAGAACCGTCGCTTTCATCCGATTCCGCAACAAGAATATCTCCCTGGCCGAGTTTGGCGTTTGACCCGCCCCATATATCGAGTCTGCCTCCTATAACAACAGTTGGGTCAAGGTCTCCCGCTGTCAGGATAGATGCGACCATTGATGTGGTTGTTGTCTTTCCATGGGCGCCCGCTATCGCCACTCCGAATTTCATTCTCATCAGCTCCGCCAGCATCTCAGCCCTGGGAATTACAGGGATATAATTCTCGACAGCGGATCTGATCTCAGGATTGTTACGAGAAACAGCAGAAGAATAGACAACAACATCAGCCCCGTTGATGTTATCGGGGTCATGACCGAGGAATACTTTGCCCCCCAGCCCGGAAATCCTCCTTGTTATCGGAGTATCCGACAGATCGGAACCGCTGACCTCATACCCTAGGTTGATCAGCAGCTCGGCGATACCGCTCATTCCTATTCCACCGATTCCAATAAAGTGTATATGTTTTGTCTTTCCGAAGGTTTTCATTATTTATTTGTTTTTAACTCCTGTTCCGAATTTTCATATTCATCATAGCGCACAATTCATCAACTATCTTTCCGGTTGCGTCCGGTCTGGCAATTGTCCCGGCCCTTTGGCCCATTTTTATCAGTGACGCCCTGTCATCCATGTATCTCTCTAACAGATCAGCAAGGGCTTTTCCTTCATCCAGCCTGTCCTGATACAATATCTCCGCGCCTCCGACAGATGCCAGCGCCATGGCGTTCGACTCCTGATGTCTGTTGGGCGAATTCGGAAATGGTATCAATATACAAGGCTTACCAAGCGCAGCCAGCTCGAAAATTGTTCCGGCTCCTGCCCTTCCGATAAAAATATCAGCCTCATTACATGCCTTTGACATATTCTCGATAAAAGGAACGATTTCACCTGTAAGGCCCCTTTCACGATACTCACCAATAACCCGTTCAAGATCATTCTGCCCTGTATGATGAATTACACCGGGCTCTTTTCCCCTTTCTTTCAATATTTCAAGCGCCTTTACAAAGGCCGTATTAACAGCCCTGGCGCCCTGGCTGCCGCCCGTCACCAGGATTGTGAATTTTTCAACATCCTTTTTCACCGGACCTTCTTTAACCAGAAATTCCTTTCTCACGGGATTTCCGGTTAGCATGATCTCACCCGAAGGAAAGAATCTTCTGCTGTCCTCAAAGGATATAAACACGCGGTCGGTTATCCTGCATAACATCCTGTTTGCCAGCCCCGGATAGGAGTTCTGCTCATGAATGGCCGTTGGTATTTGCTTTAACCACGCGGCCAGCACCACTGGCCCTGAAGAATATCCGCCTACCCCCATTACAAGACATGGTTTTATCCTGTTTATAATCTGAAGGGATTGAATAAGGCTGTATGGCAATTTAAAAAGCGCCTTTAAGGCCTTTAATCCCCTGCCCTTTATTCCTTCAACATTTATGGACGTCTGGCTGAACCCACTGTTTAACAGCACCCTGGACTCAATACTGCGGCCGCCTGTTACAAAGAGAATTTCCGCGCCTTCGAACCTTTCAGATAATTCTTTTGCCACGGCCACTCCCGGGAAAAGATGGCCTCCTGTACCTCCTCCGGCTATAATGATCCTGACACTGTCCTTTTCATCCTTCATCATTTCCCTCTGTCTTCATCCGGACACTTTCTTTCATACATTAAAACAGGATCTTGATTTTCGTATAGCTCATAGCACTACTGTCACTGTCTTCTCGCAGATATGCTCATGAGCATGCCTATAAATATAAGATTCACCATAAGGGATGATCCCCCGTAGCTCATAAACGGCAGGGTCAGGCCCTTTGTGGGAAGAAGTCCCATAACAACACCCATATTGATTATCACCTGAAGGCCGAACAGAGTGCTTATACCGAGAGCGAGATAACTGCTGTAGAGATCAGGTGCGTCAAGTGATATCTTTATCCCTCTTAAGATTAACAGAGCGAAAAGAATGATGATGGTCCCCACACCCACGAGTCCCAGTTCTTCCGCGACAATTGAAAAAATAAAATCAGTGTGAGGTTCGGGTAAATATAACAGTTTCTGTTTACTGTTGCCAAGACCCACACCAAAAATGCCGCCCGACCCGAAAGCAAGAAAGGAATGGATTATCTGAAATCCCATACCCTGAGGATCTTCCCACGGATTCAAAAATGTTGACCATCTCTTCAGCCTGTAATCGGCATGAGTTATCAGCCAAAGCACAACCGGACATGATATTATCACCATTGAAAGCAACTGAATCATGCTCAGTCCCCCCACAAAAAGCAGCACCAGCATCCAGCAGCCGATAATAACAGTTGTCCCCAGATCCGGCTGAAGGACTATCAGCACCATAAAAGAGCCCACGATCAGGACATGAGGTAAAAGCCCTTTTGAAAAGCTGGACATGTCCACTCCTTTTTTGGACATCGAATAGGCTATATATACAGCAAGAGATATTTTGGCCAGCTCCGACGGCTGAATGGAAAATCCCGCGAATGAAAGCCATCTGCACGCTCCGCCCACTGTCTTTCCAATTCCGGGAATAAACAGACCGAGAAGCAGAATAAAGCTTATAACAAGGGCCGGATATACAATTTTCCGGTAGAATGTTACAGGGATGTTTTTTGCCATTACCATCATGAACAGACCCGACAATCCGAAAAGCACCTGCTTTTTAAGATAAAAATAACTGTCCCCGAGTTTATGTCCCGCAAGAAAGGAGCTGGCGCTGTAAATAACAACCAGCCCCAATCCAAACAGTATGATGGTTGGTATCAGGAGCATATAATCATAGCCGCCGATATTCTGTTTTTCAGAATCCATCATCTAATCTCCTGACCGCTTCAACAAATGCTCTGCCTCTCTGAGCGTAATCAATAAACATATCAAAACTTGAACAGGCAGGCGCGAGCAACACGGCATCATTTTTAGCCGCGGCTTTAAATGCCTGATTTACAGCGTCTTCCATGCTTGCCGCAAAGGCATATGGCACAATGCCTTCAAATGATTCCGCAAGAATTGTCCTTGCTTCTCCAAGAAATATTGCCTTTTTAACATGTCCTTTCGCCGTTTCTACAAGAGGGCCATAACTACCGCCTTTATCAATGCCTCCTGCTATCAGCACAACCGGCCTGTCGAAACTCCCAACCGATTTTGACGCGGCATCCACGTTTGTTGCCTTGGAATCATCATAGAAATCAACTCCGTTCACATTTCCCGAATATTCCATGCGATGAGGAAGACCTCTGAATTCCCTTACTGATCTCTCAACCGCATTTTTATCAATACCGATACAGAACGCGGCAAGGAGAACGGCCATGAGATTCTCAAGATTATGTCTTCCCGGCAGATTAAAATCTTCTATGCCGAATGCCCGCTCCTCCCTGCCGGAAATGTCAATAATAACCTCCCTGCCATTGAAAAAGGCGCTACGGCCTTTTCGCCTTTCCAGGCCGTACCTGAGTACATTGACCTCTCCCCCGGGATTAACCCGGGACAACCTTTCATCATCATCATTTAAGATTGCGTATTGCCCTGCAGACTGATTTTTAAAAATTTTAAGTTTTGATCGAGCATAAGACTCATAATCCGGGTATCTGTCCAGATGATCCGGAGAAATATTCAATATAAGAGATACATCAGGTCTGAATTCCTCTATCGTATCCAGTTGAAAACTGCTGACCTCAGCCAGGACATAATCCACATCATTCCCGGTTAACACAAAATCCATCAGAGGGGTTCCGATGTTGCCTCCCATAAATATTTTCAATCCGGCCTTTTCCATTATCGCCCCGAGAAGACTGACGGAGGTTGTCTTGCCGTTTGTTCCGGTTACTGCAATTACGGGGCTTTTAATAAGTCTGAAGGCCAGTTCCAGTTCGCCCAGGACAGGCACCTTTTTCGATCTGGCAGCCCGAATGCCCTCTATATCCAGCGGCACACCTGGGCTGACTATTATCATATCAGAACCGAGAAAGGTCTCTATCCTGTGTTCGCCTGTCTCAAACCTGGCGCCCAGGTCTTTTGCCTCAGTCAGTAATTTTCTATCAAGATCTCCCTCCGGTTTTAAATCGTTGATAGTTACATAGGCTCCTCTGCTTAACAGATAACGCGACACTGAAAGCCCGGATTTACCAAAGCCGACTACCAGGATATTTTTATTTAAAAATTCCATTCCCTGTTTTTCTCTTAAGCGCCTGTGAACATGTTTTTCATATATGTCCCCTCTTTTATTCTAACGCAGTTTAAGGGTGCTCATTGATAGAAGCGTCAGAATAATAGCGATAATCCAGAAGCGGACCGTAACCTTGAATTCAGGCCACCCCTTCAATTCAAAATGATGATGAATAGGGGCCATTCTGAATATTCTATGACCGCCGGTGATCTTAAAATAGGCTACCTGAAAAATAACCGACAGGGCTTCAAAAACAAAAAGTCCTCCTACAAGCAACAATGTCAGTTCCTGTTTTGTGACCACCGCCACGGTTCCAAGTATAGCCCCGAGAGGCAATGATCCCACATCCCCCATAAATATTTCTGCGGGGTACGAGTTGTACCAAAGGAAACCCAGCCCCGCGCCGACAATCGCCCCGCACACTACCGACAACTCTCCGCTTCCGTTTACATAGGGTATCTGAAGATATGAAGCAAAATTTATATGGCCTGAAAAATAAGAGAAGATAAGATAGCTTAGAAACGCTATTATGATCGGTCCTATTGCCAGGCCGTCCAACCCGTCGGTAAGGTTCACGGCATTTGAAAAACCTACAATGATCAGCATGGAAAAGGGGATATACCACAGCCCAAGATCAGGAGTTATATTCTTGAAAAAAGGGACATTAAGAAATGTCTCATAACCCGGAGAGAAATATAAAATCAGCGCAATGGGCAGGGCCGAGAGGAACTGATAAAACAGTTTTCTTTTTACACTCAACCCCTTGCTGTTTTTCCGGGCCATCTTCAGATAATCATCAAAATATCCGATAAGACCGAAGGCAACCCCTGCAAAGATAGTAATCCAGACATAAATGTTCGCGAGTTCTCCCCAGAGAAGGGCTGAGATAAAAATTGCAGGCAGTATAATACAGCCGCCCATGGTCGGGGTCCCCGCCTTGCCGATATGATTAGGCGGCCCGTCTTCTCTGATATATTGTTTAATCTGAAGAGAGCGCAGCCTGTTTATCGCCCATTCACCTGCCAGAAAAATAAGGACAAGGGACGTAAGAGCGGAAATTATTGTCCTGAATGTAATGTATCTGAAAACATTCAGCCATGTGTAATCCAGATGAAAATAATATATCAGTTTATAAAGCATTTTGTTTTCTTCTCATCCTTCGGGCTGTTTGTGTTGATATTATTTTTCCTTTACCCTGTTTTAGGGCTGATGAAACGGCACCCAAAAGCTGATTCATTCCGAAAGGTTTTTGAAGCTGATCAAAGACCGGCTGTATCTCTTTGTCAAATTGTGAGTGATCAATGGGATTCCCCGACATTAATATAACCTTCTCCTTTCGACCGGCTCGCTTCATCTTTTTTAACAATTCGATACCGTTAATGTGAGGCATATTGATGTCGGTTATTAAGAGATCAAACTTTCGGTTTTTCATCTGCTGCAGGGAATCTTTTCCATCCTTGGCAAGTGTTACATTAAAGCCTTCGCCAACCAGGGCCTCGGAGAGTAGAGTCCTTATTCCCGCCTCATCATCTACTACCATTATTTCTTTTAATCTGGGCATTTTATTCCCCCTTTTCGTCCTCCATAAGGCCCCTAACGACCCTGTCCAATCCAATCCTTCTGGATCCCTTGAGGAGAATGAGGTCATCTTTCTTCATGACATCCTTTATCTTTTTAATCATCTCCTGGTGCGATTTCACCTCCAGTGTCTTCTCCGAAGGGAAACCCTTATCAATAGCGCCTTTGAGCATACACCCGGCATGCTCTCCCATAGCCAGAAAATACCGGGCTCCTGTTTCAGCCACCATTTCCCCTGCTTCGATGTGCGCTTGAACAGTCTCTTCTCCTAATTCCAGCATCTCTCCCAGTCCCGCTATAATCCTCCTGTTTTTACCCGCCATTTTTTTAGACGTCTGAAGAACAGCCTTTAATGATGAAGGATTCGAGTTATATGTATCATCCAGTAAAAGCACATTACCCGGAAGAATTACGGGTGTGAGTCTTCCTTTGGTTCCGCTGTATTTTTCAAGCCCCCTGGCTATATTATCAAAAGGTTCTCCCATTAAAACGGCTATGGATGCCGCCGCAGTCGCGTTAAGTATATTATGATACCCGGGGACTCGAATACGAATGGGTAACGATCTCCCCTCATAATCGATTATAAATTCGGCCCCTTCCTTCCCCAGATCATCAACATCCCTGATTCTTATGTCATTTTCAGGAGCAGTCCCGAAAGTGCATATCTTTTTATTAAATCTGCTCGCGGACTCCATAAGGACCCTGTCATCACCATTCAGGATTACCGTTGATTCTGTTTTAATAACCTCCAGCATCTCTGTCTTGGCCCTGGCGACCCCCTCCACATTACTCACTCCCTCTAAATGAACCCTTCCGACATTTGTAATCAGACCTATGTCAGGATCGGAAATCTCAGTCAGTCTGTGTATCTCACCGGGGCGATTCATCCCCATCTCAAGGACAACCTGCCTGTGTTTTTCATTCAATCGAAGAAGGGTAAGCGGCAGTCCTATAAGGTTATTTAAATTCCCCTCGTTTTTCAGGATCTCCCCATGCAGTTCCAGTATGGATGAGACCATCTCTTTTGTTGTCGTCTTGCCCATGCTGCCGGTGATTGATATGACAGGAACGTCAAACTGTCTTTTCCACCATTGAGCAAGATCGCCAAGCGCGTTCAGCGTATCAGAGACTCCTATTATGTCTGCATCAGATGTATCGGCCTTTTCAACATTCGTCCCGATCTCAACAATCACACACGAAGCGCCCTTATCTATCGCCTGTTTTACGAAATCATGGCCGTCGAAGTTTTCACCCTTAAGGGCTATAAAAAGCTGTCCGGGACATACATTCCTTGAATCAGTGCTGACTCCGCTTATAATTCTTCTATTCGAACCTGAAAGCAGTTTCCCTTTAACAGGTCCGATTATGTCCTTCGAGGTTATTTTTTCCCATTGAACAGTCATAGGTCATTGACAGCCCGGGCGGCTTCCTTTCTGTCATCAAAATTATTTCTTTTATTGCCTATTATCTGATAATCTTCATGCCCCTTGCCCGCAATGAGAACCAGGTCTGTCTTACTTGCCATCGAAACAGCCATTTTTATGGCATCACTTCGATTTTCCTCAACGAAATAGCCTGATCTTACCAATTGACCATCCTTAGCCTGGTACATTCTCATAAGGCCGGCATCTTTAACCCCCTGCTCAATCTGCCCTATAATAAAATTCGGGTCTTCACTTCGGGGATTGTCCGAGGTTATTATAACGACATCACTGTTTTTCCCCGCAGAAAGACCCATTTCATATCTTTTCCCTTTGTCCCTGTCTCCTCCGCATCCGAAAACGGTTATCAGCTTTCCGGCTATTAATGTACGAAGGTTTAACTGCGCCTTTTCCAGTGCGTCCGGAGTATGCGCGTAATCGACCACTATTGATAATCCTTTTCTGTTAATGACAGGCTCAAGTCTGCCTGGAACATTTTTTAAACCGGAGATGCCTTTGACTATCTTTTCCCTGGTAATTCCCAGACACCAGGCGGCAGCAGAGGCAGCCAGAATATTATAGATATTAATCTTTCCCAACAAAGGGGATGTTATCTCCATCTTCCCTTCAGGAGTCAGGATAGTAGCCCTGATGCCTTTATCATCAGCCTCAAAGAAATCAGCCTTAAAATCGGCATCTCTTTCAACACCATAGGTTAGTACTTTTCCGGTTGTCAGGGATGCCATATCTTCTCCCCTTGAATCATCTCTATTAATGATTCCATAGCTCTCTTCTTCCGAACATCCGCCGCACAGTTCACGAAAAAGAATGCTCTTGGCCTGAAAATACTCATCCATGGTTCCGTGGTAATCAAGGTGGTCCCTTGAAATATTTGTAAATATCCCCACCCTGAAGGGACATTGACCTGTTCTTTTCTGATCCAGGGCATGAGATGAAACCTCCATTACCACATCCGTTACTCCATTGTCGGCCATCTCCCTCATTAGATGCATCAGATCGAGAGATTCAGGAGTTGTTATGGACGAGGGATACACTTTTCCCTTATAACGGCAGTTGATTGTTCCTATTACGCCCGGCTCTTTCCCCGCTGCCTGCAATATGGATTCAAGAATATAACTCGTGGTCGTCTTACCGTTTGTTCCGGTAATTCCTGTTATTTTCATCTCCCTGAAGGGATACCCATAAAACATGGCAGCCATATGTGAAAGCGCTTTTCTGGAATCTTCCACTCTCACGGTTGATATTCCATTCAGATGAATATTCGGTTTTTCCACAACCGCCGCTGACGCCCCGTTTTTTATTGCCTGAAGCAGATAATCATGTCCATCCAGCGCACTGCCTTTTATAGCTACAAAGAGATCACCTTTTCGAATCTTCCTGGAATCATAATTAAGACCGTTTATATCGGTGTCACTTTCACCTTCCATCTCGTACGATTCTATTGCTTCCAATAGTTTGAGTAATTTCATGATCTCTCATAGTAAAAATATTATTTACATACACTACAAAATGCGCAGGGGTTATCTCTCTTTATTCAGTTGCCGTAAATCATATACCTTATTCCGCATACCTTATTTACACCGGCGGTTTAAAACTGACCATTACGGACTTGATCTCTTCAAGATAAGTCCCGGGTTTCGGAACCTGATCAACTGCCAGCCCGGTCCCTTTCAAATTGATTTCAAGGCCAAGAGAAGTGCCAGCCCTTAGAACCTCCCTCATGGTAAGGCCCCTGAAGTCGGGAAGAATATTTTCTTCTTCCGGCCCCTGAATGACCTTTCGCGAGTTATCTGCCTGAATATCAGCGCTGATTTCCGCAACCGCGTCAGCCATCCTCAATTCAGGCTGTATTCCAAGATTGCTCAGTGCCCATGTACCCACCTCATTAAAAACAGGAGCTGATACATCCCCGCCATAAATGCTGCCCTGGGGTTCATCTATCATTATATGAATAACCAGCCTGGGCTTATCAGCAGGTACAAACCCCACAAAGGAAGCCACGTAATTCTTGCTGGAATATGTCTTTGTCAATGAATCGATCTTCTTGGCTGTCCCGGTTTTGCCTGCTACCCTGTAACCCTTTATAGCCGCGTTTGGAGCCGTCCCGTCTGTGGTTGCCACATCTTCCAGAATCTCCGATACCTTAAGTGCTGTTTCGGGGGATAATACCCTCCTCACCATTTGGGGATTATATTCCCTGATAACCTTTCCCGATTGATCAGTAACAGCCTTGACTACAAAAGGTTTCATAAGCCTGCCTCCATTGGCTATTGCGGCCATCGCGGTTACAAGCTGAAGGGACGTGGCTTCTATGCCATATCCGAAATACGTTGAAACCCGATCTGTCAGTCCCGCGGATTCTACAGGTCTGACAAATCCCGCTCTCTCTCCGATCAGATCCACCCCGGTTTTATTGCCAAAACCAAATTTTGTAAGGTACTCATAATATCTTTCATAACCAACTTCCAGACCGATCTTAACGGCGCCGATATTGCTGGATTTTACTATTATATTGGAGACACTGAGAGTTCCATATCTATGGGTATCAGGAATAACGCGGTTTCCCATCCTGAATTCTCCGTTTTCACAATTGAACCTCGTGTTGGGGCTGACAATATCGCTTTCAAGAGCCGTTGCCAGAAGAAACACCTTGATCACTGATCCGGGTTCATGACAATCCGTG
>CAZJOB010000039.1:10531-15638 GCA_964547435.1 uncultured Desulfatiglans sp.
CTGAGAAGGATTATACTCTCCGAATACATTAGGATTAAAGGATGGAGCAACGGCCATTGCCAGAATTTCACCTGTTTCAGGATCCATTATTATACAATGGCCACTCTTCCCCTTAACCTTCTTAACCGCCATTTCAAGGGCCTGCTGGGCCTTATACTGAACATCCTTGTCAATGGTCAGGACGATATTGTTTATTTCTTTATCTGTGTTTTCAGGTTTACTTACATAAAAAGGCCGTCCAATGGCATCCCTCATTCTTATAAGGGCCTGCCGCGGCCCCATTAATATTTCATCATATTTTTTTTCCAGCCCCTCGAGACCCTTATTATCAGCTCCCACCATTCCCAGCAGATGTCCTGCAATGTCACTGCCGGGATAATATCTTCTTGTTTCAGGAACGAATCCTATTCCCTCGAGCCCCAGATCTTTTATCTGATCGATCTTTTGAGGAGGTATTTTTCTCTTTATATAAACAAAAGGGCTGTCTTTACTTAATAGAGAAAAGACGCGGTTTTCCGGCTCATCCAGGATTAATGCCAGTTGCCTGGCGGTTTTGGTTTTGTCCTTGATTTCTCCCGGATCCGCCCAGACCGAGCCTACCTTCACGCTTACGGCGAGTTCATGTCCATCTCTGTCAAAAATTGTGCCACGTTTTGGAGGAATATATTCTATATCCCTGTAAGCGCGACTCGCAATTTTTTTAAGATTTTCACTTTCAAAGATCTGAAGCTGAACTGCCCTGGACAGAGTAGTAGATAGCCCGAAAATAAACATTAAAGCTACAAGATAGATTCTAAACCTAATCCATTTTTTATCTTTTACCTTCATTGCAAGATAATAATTTGTTCAGGTGAAACATCTTTAAGTCCCAAGGCGCGCGCGGCCACTTCCAGGTTCTGGGGGGATTTTAAAGTGGCCAGTTCAACCTTTAACTTTCGATTCAGTTCTTTGAGTTCCAATTCGTCCTGCTGCAGTCTGCTAAGATCAAAACCTATCTGAGTCCCTTCATAATTGGACCAGACATAACTGATACCGCTTCCCATGAAGAGCACAATCATCAAAGCGATTAGAATAATTTGTCGTCCGGTCAAATAGAAACTGCTCTTTTTAATCCTGGAATTTTTTATTTTTATCCCTGTACGTGAATTTCGTTTTGAATTCATTTCCGAAGGTTTACTTGGTCTTACCATCTCAAATCCTTTCTGCAGCCCTCAGTATGGCGCTGCGCGCCCTGGGATTAAATGCAATCTCATCCCTTTGCGGTCTCAGGGCCTTTCTGTTAAGTCGCCTCAAAAGAGGCTCCCTGCCGCAAACACATTCAGGAAAATCGGGTGGACAAATACAACTTTTCTCCCAGCCCGCCATGCTTTGTTTAACCAGCCTGTCCTCAAGTGAATGATATGTTAAAATCAAAATTCTTCCTCCCTTTTCCAGGAGGTCCGGTATCTTTTCCAGGATACTTTTCAGATTTTCCATTTCCCTGTTAACCGCTATCCTAAAAGCCTGAAAGGTCCTGGTCGCCGGATCTTTTTTACCAATGCTCTTAAAGCTTCTTGACATTGAACGAACCAGATCAGCAAGCTGAAGGGACGTATTTATTCCCGACCCGCGTCTCTCCCTTATGATCGCTCTTGAAATTGATCTGGCTCGCTTTTCTTCACCAAAATCCCTCAAAATTTTTTCTATCTCTGATTCTTCGAACCTGTTAACAATATCATTTCCTTTCAGATCCCCTTCGGAATTCATTCTCATATCCAGGGGTTCATCCCTGTTAAAACTGAATCCCCTTCCTGAGCAGTCAAGCTGATAGGAAGACATTCCAAGGTCCAGGAGTATTCCGTTAACCTTTTCAATCCCCAGATCAGCAAGCACCCGGTCCATATTGCCAAAATTCGCTTTTATGAAGGTTACCTTTCTGTCGGACCCGTTCAGACGATTCTGTGAAATTTTTATAGCATCAGAATCCATATCAAGACAGATCAGATGTCCCTTCCCGGTCAATTTGCCGCAGATCGCCTCGCTGTGCCCACCTGTACCGACTGTGCCATCCACATAAATTCCGTTCGTCCGGGTGATAAGAAATTCCATGACCTCATTAACCATAACAGGCACATGGGGATACTTCTGATTATCCATGCCTAGATACCAAGTCCTGAAAGCGCCTGACTTGCTCCCAGAAATTCGTTTCTTGCCCTCTGGAACTCCTTATCCCAGCTATCTTTATCCCATATCTCAAAGAGCTTTAACTCACCGACAAGCACTACTTCCTTGTTAAGACCTGCCGTCACGCGAAGGTCCGGAGGCAGCGTGATCCTCCCCTGCTTTAGAGGACACTCCTGGGCGCCGCTTACGAAATAACGGCGGTAGGTGTTGACAGCATTGTCTGTCAGGGATAGACTTGCAATTTTTTCTTCTATAATTCGCCAGTCATCCTTGGCAAAAGCCCACAGGCAGTTAAGATGATTGGTGACGACAAGACATGGTTCTTCCTTCGATTCCAGCACATCTTTGAATCGAGCCGGAATGGCCAGTCTTCCCTTTTCATCAAGGGTATGTCGTGAGCGTCCTCTAAACATAGGCAATGGGTTTGTGACACTTAATGTCACTTTATTTCACTTTATGACACATTTTACCCACAAATGCCCTTTTGTCAAGGGAAAAATATCAATTTTTCCACTGAATGCAGTATGTTGTGAATTATTTATTACCTGATACAATGGATTGGGTTATGATAAAGAGACATTTACGGGATTGAAAAAGGAGGACACATATGAAACGAATTCTATTTATCCTTTTTTTCTTATTCACTCTTCAGGTATATTCCGGATTTGCGAATGCCGAACAAACAGTTTCAGGGGTTGTCTTTAACGACTCCAATAATAACGGGTTGTTGGACTCAAAAGAACGCGGAATAAAGGGTGTAGCAGTCAGCAATGGCATACTGGTTGTACTCACTAATAGGAATGGGCGCTATGAGATACCGCTTGAAGAGGGCTCGACCCTTTTTATCTCAAAACCCCGTGGATATTCTCTTCCTTTGAGTAAAGATAACATACCGCAATTCTTCTATACTTCTTTTCCTGAGACCGATCATAATGATAATAGTTTAAGATATCCTGGATCAAAGCCATTTGTGCCTGTCAAAGGTGATATTAATTTCCCCCTGCATAGGAAAAAAGAACCTGAAAATTACAGAATGATATGGATCTCTGATCCACAGACAAGGACAAATGAGGAACTGGACTTTTTCCGTGACCGATTTATTCATGAACTGGCAGGTTCAAAGGCTGCCTTTGGCATCACAACCGGCGACATAATGTTTGATGATCTTTCCCTTTTTCCCAGATATTCCGCCTTGATATCAGAGATCGGCATTCCATGGTTTAACCTCCCCGGCAATCATGACCTGAATTTAAAGTCTCCCGATGACAAACACAGTCTCGACACATACAGTCGATATTTCGGACCTTCCTACTACTCCTTTAACTTCGGGAGAACCCATTATATTTTACTTGATAATTTTATTTACAAAGGAACCGATCCTGAAAAACCAAACCTTTCCGGCGGATATGACTGTTCCCTTGATGAAAGACAGCTTAAATGGATAGAGGCGGATCTGGCCCATGTGCCCAAAAAGATGCTCATCGTTATTGCAATGCATGGACCCTTAAAGGCAGTCGGAATCGATTTTCCCGGCGTCAGCATGAATAACACTAAAGCCCTGTTAAAACTGTTGACCGGTTTTAAACAAGTCTTTTCGGTCGCAGGTCATCTGCATGGCACCCAGCATGTTTATCTGGGGACTGAAGATGGCTATATGGGTAATGCGCCGCTTCACCAGCACATAATTGCCACGGCAGCAGGAAATTTCTGGTCAGGGGCAAAGGACAATTATGGCATCCCATACACCACTCAAGCGGACGGCACGCCAAACGGATATTATATCATGGATGTAAAAGGCAACAATGTCACCATGCGATACAGGGCCGCGGGAAGACCTGCCGACTGCCAGATGCGTATAATGCTGGAGACACAGCCTGATGGAAAAATGGCTGCCGGAATCTCAAAATCTCATGCCGGTTCCGTCAGGATACTGGTAAACCTGTTCGACGGCGGAGAAAGATCCCATGTATCATACAGTATGGACAACGGTCCCCTTGTGAAAATGGAAAAGGAGATGAGGCACGATCCGTTTGCCTACAAGAGCTATATTGATGTCGATATCTTTAACAAGGGAATGAAGACCATATCAACCCACATGTGGTCAGCGGATATGCCGGAAGAAATATTGCCGGGCGCACACACAATCACCGTATATGCAACGAATGAATACGGTCAGGAACATATCGGCAGGAAGGTATTTGAGATTGCTGATTAACCGGCATATAACAGTCGGGAAGAAAACAATAAAAACCTGGCTGACCGCTGATCATCAAATGCCAAAAGCCCAATCCATATTTGGTCCTTCATGGATGATTATTGACCAGATAAACAATTTCGGCTTCAATTTCATTGTCTATTATCATTCGGGCCATTGAAACCGGTTTGCTGAATCTGGCCGGACCGGCACTGCCGGGATTCAGGTACAGCACCCCGTCCTTACTGAAGATTTCAGGCTGGTGTGTGTGACCGAACACCACCGCATCAAAGCCCGCAGCCTTTGGATCAAGATCAAGGGCATCAAGCCTGTGTATAACATAGATATATTTTTCATCAAGCTGTATCACATCATACCCCGGCAGCTCCTGAGCATATGGCTCCCAGTCGATGTTTCCGTGAACAGCGTATGTGGGAGCCATTGATTTCAATTGTGCCAGTATCTCAGCGGAACCTATATCACCCGCATGAATAATAGCATCGCTTTTTATAAGAATATCGACTGCCTCCTTTCTGAGAATACCGTGTGTATCTGATAGGACACTGATCACATGCGACATGGACAGAATCCACCCTCCTATTTTAATAATGTTTCTCCGACGCCCCGGGATCTATTCACTCCACCCAGCGTGCCACAAAGAACTCATAGGCGTAACAGTCTGAATGCTTACGGTGCATCCCGTATTCCTAAGCAAGCTAGTCAAGCACTGTGAGCGCAAAAGGAGTTCTT
>CAZJOB010000040.1:0-13685 GCA_964547435.1 uncultured Desulfatiglans sp.
ACAGAAATTACATAGGCCCTATTCAATAATTGACAACAGGTTATCTTTCCTTTTAAAATCACCCAAAAATCTCAATAATTTCCCGGGCCCGGCGGACTGGGCCGTTGATTCATGCATTCGAAGAGATAACCTTAAAATCTCTTAATGCATTTAACCTTTTAAGCGTATTTTTAAATTAATTATGTTTGAATCCTTAACACTATCAGATATTTCGAAAAAACATTGCGGCATTCTGAGAAAACCAAGCAGCACAAGCCCTGCTGTCTGGCAAATTGAGGAAAATGGCGTCAGCGCGATAGTAAAAGACTTCCGGTTCAACGGTTTTCTTTTCAGAAACACGGCAGGCCGCTTTCTCATATGGCGGGAGGCAAAGGCCTACAGAAGATTGAAGGGCGTGAAGGGAGTCCCTGCTTTTTATAAGACTCTTGAAGGTCTTGCCCTTATAATCGAAGAGGTTCAGGGAAGAGATATAGAGTCCCTGGAGGTTGTATCCGGGCTTTCAGAGGATTTTTATAAAGATCTCCGGCTGCTGATAGAAAAGATTCATTCGCGGGGTATTGCGCATTGCGACCTGAAACGGGCCCCCAATATAATTCTGGGAAACGATGGAAAACCCTATATCATTGACTGGGCCGCTTCTATTTCAGAATATGAATGCGGTTTTCCTCCCTTGCGATATATATATAAAAGGTTTATTCAGGATGATCTGAACGCCATCACTAAATTAAAACTGAAATACTGCCCTGAACAGGTCTCGCCAGAGGAAAAGGCAAAGTATACAGAACGAAGCAGGGCTGAAATTGCTATAAGGAACATCAAAAATAAGATAAAAGATATTTTACAAAGAATAGTATAAAATAATCCTATTTTCTCTCCGGACCCTCGGAAAAACCTCTTTTTCTGCCTTGCATTCATCTGTCCCGGATCCTTTTAAAAATACAATATGTAGATTTATACTTGCTTTTAACCACAAATTATAGTAAAAGATTCGCATTTCAACATTCCGCGTCCTATATTCAGGGGAAAAGATGACAAAGGATAACATGGTGATGGAAAGAAGGAGGTTTCTATTAAGAAGCGCCGCTTTTCTTGCCGGTACTTTATCTGGTCTTGGTTTTTATTCAAAGGCCTTCGCCCTAGCCTTGAATGCCGGGACGTCCCGTATTGCAATCATAATAGATGATATCGGATTCAGCCATACCCGGCTCCAAAATTTTCTGGAGATCGAAGCCCCTATTACCTTTTCAATACTGCCCCGGCTTGAAAAATCCCGCACCTTGGCCGAGGAGATACATGCCGCAGGTCACGAAATTATGCTGCATCAGCCGATGGAACCCGTTGATCCCAGTATTGACCCCGGACCAGGGGCCATATATGTGGGGGATTCTTCCGAAAAAATTGTTGACATTATAGGGCAGAATATCTCCGACACGCCTCATGTGACAGGGATAAACAACCACATGGGATCAAGGTTCACTTCATGCGGAAAAGAGATGGAAGAGGCCCTTCGGCCCATAAAGAATCAGGGATTGTTTTTTATCGACAGTCTTACAACCAGCCATTCAAAAGGATACCGGATTGCCAGAAAAATGAATATCTCCGCTGCCTGCAGAAATATATTTCTTGATAATAAGCCGGAGATATCATCTATCCTTTCACAGCTTAACAGATTGAAAACAATAGCCCTTGGATCAGGATGCGCTATTGGAATTGGACACCCGTACCCGGAAACAGCTCAGGCAATAAGCATGTTCTGCCGGGGTCTCGGGAACAGCAACATTACACTGGTGCACATATCAAACCTGATCGGGCGCTGACCATTCGGGCAATGGAAGCGACTTAAGCCGTTCCAGCCCCTCTCTGGAGGTAAGGTCATAACTGATTGGCGTTATTGAGATCATGTTGTTTTTCAAGGCGCTTATATCTGTGTCCGCCTGGCTTTCATTGAAATGTTCTTCTCCTGCGAGCCAGTAATACACATTTCCCCTGGGATCAACCCGTCGTTTAAAACTCTCCCTGAACCTGCTCATTCCTTGTCTGGTGATAACAATTCCTTTAATCTTCTCCGCAGAAACCGCGGGTACGTTGACATTCAGGGCAATATCCGGCCTATACCTGTTTTTTTCAATATACCTGATTATCTCTACGGCAAATGATGCGGCAAGCTGAAAATCCGGGTCCTTCAGCGTGTCAAGGGATATAGCGGCAGACCTTATGCCCAGGAAGGCCCCTTCTGTGGCAGCCGAGACTGTCCCGGAATAGAGGACATTAACACCGACATTCGCCCCCAGATTTATTCCCGACAGAATAATGTCAGGCGGTGATTTAAGCAGTTCCTGCACCGCGATTTTGACGCAGTCCGCAGGGGTCCCGCTTACTCCATATCCAAAGAAAGACCCGTTTTTATTAACCTCTCTTACTCTCAAGGGGGATGCGATAGTTATGGCGTGACCTACCGCGCTCATCTCTGATTCAGGCGCTACAACAGTAAGATCAAATTTCGCGTTGAGCTCCCGGTAAAGAGCCGCTAATCCCGGCGCGTAAATTCCGTCATCATTTGTGAGTAATATTTTTAACAATCTTTTCCTCCTTGTTTTCTCACATCATTTTTTTTTAAAACATGCCCGTTGAGCCCGGACAATGAAAATTCTTATGGCTTTATAACACAAAAAAAGAGTCCCATTAAAGCGGAATATTATGACATTTGCCTATTTTAGAAAAATTATGTATGCTGAACCCTGTTAAATGCTCAAACCTCATAAACGGGTAAAAAATGGATAAAAAATGCGAAGGGAATATCTACTATCGCGAGTTGAGCGCCTTACTTCAATTCAGCGCCCTTATTAATTCATCCCTGAAAATAGAAAGTGTCCTGGATAATGCCATGAAATGCGCTGAGGAATTTATTAATGCCGAGGCAAGCACAATATATGAAATAGATGAGGAAACTAAGGAACTGTTTATACGTCTCGCACGTGGTGAAAAGAAGGACACCATTAAAAAGATAAGAGTAAAGGTCGGTGACGGCATCGCAGGGAGAGTCGTTCAGACAGGAAACTCAATGGTGATAAATGACATATCCAAGGAGTCTCTTTTCAGCGATAAATATGACAGGCTCACAGGTTTTAAAACCAGGTCTTTGATCTGCGTGCCCCTGGTAATAAGGGGCAACGCTATCGGGGCACTGCAGGTTCTGAATAAAAAGACACAGGAATCTTTCAGCCACGCGGATCTTGATATTCTTACAAGCCTTTCTCACCAGATTGCTATCGCGATGGATAACGCCACTCTCTATCAACGGCTTGAAGAAAAATTTGAACTTACAGCCCGGGAACTCCAGCGCACACAGGAAAGACTTATTCGTTCCGAAAGACTTGCGGCTATGGGCCATCTGGTAGATGGGGTCGCTCATGAGATAAGAAATCCTATAATGGTCATCGGAGGATTTGCCCGAAGAATCAGAGAGCACATGGAAGATAATGACTCTCTTGAAAAATATGCAGATATTATACTGGCAGAAAGCGAGAGGCTTGAAATGCTGGTTGAAAAGGTGGGATTGCTTACCGAGATACAGTCTGCTTCCCTGGAACCGGGCCATATAGAGGGGGTAGTGAATGAAATAGTGAAGACCTTTCTTCCTTCTGCCGAAACGCATGGCATTCAAATAAATGTAAATATGGGAAAAAACCTTCCCATGATCGAAATGGACGAGCGTCAAATGATAATGGCCATTTCCAATATATTTGAAAATGCCATTGAAGCGATAAATGAAAATGGAAAGATCTCGTTAAACATTAAACAGATAGAGAATCAACTGTTGATTGATATTAAAGATACCGGGCCAGGCATCAAAGAAGAAAATATTAGTTCTTTGTATGACCCCTTTGTGACTTCCAAGAGCAGGGGCGTGGGTCTGGGACTGACCATGACGTATCAGATCGTGACAAATCATAAAGGAGAGATAAAAATAAAAAGCAGACAAGGTGAGGGGGCAACAGTTTCAATATCCCTGCCAATAATAAAAACATAAATTAAGGCTGTTCAATTGACCTGACAGGCATTATAAAGGCGAGTTTATTGATATTCTGATGGCTGACCCGCCCGTAATACAGCATTACAGTGTAAACCCGAACGGGATTTTTCAAAGAAACGGTCTGTTTTGAAACATATTCGGTCCCCGACCAGTAGGGCATATGGACTATGATATTCTCAAAGGGATTGGGTTCAATCAGAGCGGGATATTCCTTATTACTGTCCATAAGGCTCTTCCATTCTTTTATTGTGGGAAGACGCCAGTCCGTAAACCCCCCCAGATTAAAGTTGGCGCATTTTTCAATGGCGTCGTTCCAGGAGGTTGCAGAAAAAAAATCCATTCTCCACCCGTTCTTTGACCACATCAATTTTGTTTTTCTGTCTGTTACAGTGCCATCTTTGTTATCTGTAAAGCGCTCCTCCGCTGTTATAAGAGCGGTCTCCTGATCAATCTTTTTCTCCTCCTCCGGTTCTTCCACCGGAAATTCAACTGTAACAGGAAAAGTATCCTCACTGAACCTGTGCACTCCAAAATAGCTGACAATTCCCTGACTGTCCAGTTCGCGCCAGAACTCTACCGCTTTTTCCCGGTCTTTATACTTGCCGAGGTATACCCGAAAATATTTTCCCTTCCCGGGTATATCTGCCTCTTTCCAGAAAACAACTTTGCCCTTGTTTGACAGTTCATTGACAAAATTATTTGCCCTTTTAAGTTCCTTAAATGACGCCACATGAATACTATAATAGTCCTCCGTATCGCAATAGGCCTTCGCCGCAAACAAAAACAGAAAAGACAGCAAAACAAAAAGATATTTATGAGTGATTCTTTTTATATTTAAGGCCTGCATAGGCACATCTCCTTGCCGGTGGCCGTTATACCATCGGAAACATGGGGAGCAATAATTAAAAATCAGATGAGTAATATGGAATAATGAATCGCGACAGGAGATTCCTCTGTCACTTCACGACCAAGGCCGATAATCCCTTTCCCCAGAAGCGCTGCTTCATCTCTTCTAAGGGTTATGCTCTTTTTACCCTGAATAAGTGCAAAAGTGCCATTGGTGCTCTGGTCAATCAAAATAAACTTGCCTCTACGATATTCTATGCGGGCGTGGGACCTTGATACCCTCCCATCATTAACCACTACATCATTATGGCTCTGACGGCCAAGGGTGACGCTTGGGCGATTCTGGTCAACCGTGACGACCTCTCCCTGAAAAGTCAGTTCCATTCTTGATTCAATCTTACGGGCATCAAGAGATTCATCAACCATCACAGTTGAATCCTGCTGTTCCCATACTATCTCATAGATATTCATCACACCGCTTTTGCCCTTGACGGTGGTTTTATCTATTATTCTGGCCTCATTTTTGTATTTATTGCTTAAGACCTCGACAGTATCCTGTGTTGTAACAATCTGTCTCTGTTTTGCCATCGCTACCATACGGGCAGCGACATTAACCGCATCTCCGAAAACATCGTTGTCTTCCCGAATCACCGGTCCATGTTGAATGCCCACATAGATATTAGGAGGAATAACCCCGGGCAAGTCACTGATAATGATCTGTTCAAGCTCACGGTTCATGGCAATGCCGGCGCCTACAGCCTCATCAGCGCTGGGGAATGTGCACATTATCTCATCTCCTATAGTCTTGATTACTGTTCCGTTAAACCGGGAGGCAACCTTCGAAAAAAGGGAAAGACAGTTTCCTATCAGACATTGAGCCGTCTTATTGCCCATTGTTTCATATAGGTGTGTGCTTTTTGCAATATCGGCAAACAGAATCGCCAGGGTAACATTTTCTCTTGCCATTTTATTTTCCTGTAATAAATAGTTTTTTCATTAACTAATCACCAAACCCTGCAGACAACCACGCTCGCATTATCCCTGCCGCCGGCATCAAGGGCAGCTTCGATCAGCTTATTCGATATCTCATCGACATCATTCGGTTTCTTTATAATATTTGTTATCTCTTCATCAGTCAGCATATCATTCAAACCATCGCTGCACAGGATGTATAAATCATTCTTTTTGCATTCTTCCCAGTTGATATCCGGCATTACATCTTCCCTGGGGCCTATGGCCCTTGTTACAATATTTTTCGCAGGTTCCACCCCCGAACGACCTCTCCGAACCCAATCCGAATAAGCTGAATGATCCACGGTAAGCTGCGTTAAGATGGAATCCCTGAAACGATACAGGCGGCTGTCACCTACGTGGAACCATGTAACAAATCGATCTTTTGACGGAACCAGGCCAACAAGGGTTGTGCCCATATACCGCTCAAGTCCTTCCCTGCGGTTTCGCTCAAATAAAACCGCATTCGCCCTGTTTACCCCTTTATCAATCAATGAAAAAAGGCATATTATTTCAGGCGGAACTCCTTCGACATTGGTAATATCCTTGAGCTCGGATCTTATTCTATCCGGCTTCAGATATTCATGAAGAAGGTCGATAATAGTATGGCTGGCTTCAGCCCCGCGTTCATGCCCGCCCATGCCATCCGCGAGCAGCATATAATTGCCGCCTTCATCCAGATATATTGCATCCTGGTTTTCATGTCTTACGCTGCCTGTATCTGATATGCCTGACGCGGCAAGCTGTTCGCCTTTAACCTTTAAGTGTATTCGTCGATCTGACTTCATCTTGCTCTCATAGTATTAGAATTATGAAGGTGTTCAGAATAATTTAAAGAGAACAGCTATGTCAAGCCATATAACGCAGGAAGGCCTGTTTCAGTTCACAATTTAAAGCTAAATGGTTCTTGACAGGGTTTAAATTAAAGTCTATAAACTATTGTTTTATTTATAAGAACAAATATCATTCCGGTATAAGTCAAAGCGCATCAAGGGTCTATGAAGATAACGAAAGCGGCCATATTAATATCTTCTCTTATAATCAGCCTTATCTGGGTAAGCCTGATCAATGAAGGCCTTTTTGCCCAGTCAAAAAATATCCCTGATAACGGCACAAATTTCGCCCTGATAATAGGTATAGAAAACTATGATGACTCCAAATGGGGCAAATCTGAACATTCGGTCAGAGACGCGGAGACCATTGCCGGCATACTGATTGAGAAATACAATTTTAAAAAAAATGATGTTGTTCTGCTTACCGATAATTCTCCAAAGGCTCCAACACTTGAAAATATCTTTTCTGAACTTAATAACTACATGGACAGGCTTTCAGAAAATGATAACCTCTTAATATTCTATTCCGGCCTCAGTGAAGAAGATGATGATGGAGAAACCTACTGGATACCAAAAAATGCCAGAAAAGACCTTAAGCAGCTCTGGGTAAAACACTCTGTTATCTGTAATGATATTCTTGATTCGGATACTTTTAAGGCTAAAAATGTTGCCATAATAGCTGACTCGGTCTTTTCAAAAAGGCTTTTAAGGTCACAGCCTTCGACCCCTTCCCCCTATGATCTTCGATACCCGGAGAAGATTCGTGAACTGGCATCTCAACCCTCAAGAGAGGTCTATTTTTTCGGGGACAAACGATGGGAAGAGGATGAAAAATATAACAACATGAGTCTCTTTACCTACTATCTTCACAAGGCGCTTGATGAAAACTGGTTTAAGGTAATAGACCTCGATAACCTCATCTTCAACGAAGAGTTTCTTCTCGAGGCCAGAAGGGCGGCCGGCGCCAAACCTCTCAGAGGCAGACTGAAGAAAAGCGGGCTGGAAATGAAAGGCCAGAAAATACTGACATGCGTGAAAGAACCTCCGCCCATAAACGTGGTCGACGCATTTGTCAACCCGCCAAAAGGGGAGGCAGGTGATAATTTTATCTTCGAAGCAACCACTGACAGGTCAGCCTTTGAGGTCTATCTCGAATTTCAGGGCAAAAAATTCCTTATGAACGGCGACGGCACTCACTGGAAACTTAAAAGATCCATAAAAAACATCGGAGACAATCTGGCGTTCAGTGTTATGGCGGTAAATGAAGAAAATATTGAAGGTAAAAAACAGAAAATAGTTCTCACCACCCTGGCGCCGGCAGAAGGTGTCGTAAGGGTTATTGATCCTGTTATCTCTCCCGCCACAGGGGAAGCGGGAGATGAATTCACCTTCACCGCCAAAACAGATATTCCATCCCAGAAGGTGTCTCTTATCATTGCCGATAAAAACTACGATATGCAGGGAACCGGAACAGAATGGACAATTAAAACCAGGATTGAGGACTATGGCGACCTTTCCTATTCAATAGTAGCCGAAAACGAAAAAGGTATTGTGGGACTCCCAAAAGGAGGCTCCTTTTCCATAAAGGCGCCGAAAATCAGGATTGTGGAACATAAGGCCTCTCCTTTAAAAGGCTATGCAGGAGATGAATATACCATCACAGCAAAAACCGATTTTCCGGCCCGCTCGGTTGAACTGACCATCGGAAATAAAAAATATGCGATGGAAGGATCGGAAAAGTCATGGCGTATCAGAAGAGAGATAGGCGAAACAGGTAAACAGCCTTTTACTATCACTGCCATAAATAGTGAGGGCATTCCGGGTTTTTCCGGAACAGGTGAAATCATTACAGAAGAAAGACCCCCGGGCATTCCCGATATAGAATGGGTAAAACCCGAGATGGTCTTTGCCGGGGTAGATTTTGCCATTACCGCCAGGACAAGTGAAAAAGCCGAGGAGGTGATCCTTGAATTTGACGGTAAATCAATCTCCATGGAAGGTTCCGGAAAAGACTGGAAATACAATACCAGAGTAGCTGACATTGGCTCAACAACGTACAGGATTATAGCTAAGAACAAAGACGGAATAGAGGGTAAACCGCAGAGCGGTACAATTACCGCAACTGAAAAACAGGGAGTTGAGATCGCACAGGCTGATGTAAATCCCCGGCAGGGAAATCCAGGGCAGACCTTTACCTTCACCGCCACAACAGTTGAATCGGCAAAAAGTGCGGAGCTTCATATAAACGGCAATAAATATCCCATGACCGGATCAGGAAAAGATTGGTCTGCCATGAGAAAAATAGATGAGATGGGAACCTGGGAATTTTCCATTGTGGCCCTTGATAACAATAATAAACCCGGCAGACGTTATTCGGGAACCCTGCCTGTCAGGGCTCCTCTTGCCGATATAACCGAAGCAAAGGCAAGGTCTTTGTCCGGCAATGATTTTGCGGGTGAAGAATACCTCTTTTCAGCGACTACAAACCACCAGGCAAAATCCGTTTCAATAAACCTGGCAGGCGTTGAATTGCCAATGGAAGGTTCAGGAACCAAATGGGAGATTAAGAGGCGCATTGATGAAACTGGCAAAAGAAAGTATTCAATAGTAGCAAAAAATATCGAAGGGGTTGAAGGTAAAGCCTTTTCCGGTGAGCTGAATGCCAGATACGCTGTTACTCCCGTGAACTTCAGCACCGGCAATATTTACGCAGGTGAAGATTTTGCCGTTGAAGTCAAGACCAATGCCCCGTCTGAAAATGTTTTTATGACAATTGGACAGGACAGGCTGCCCATGGCCGGTTCCGGCACCAGTTGGAATCTGACTACACGTATTGCAAGCATCGGATCAACGGACTACAGGGTGGTGGCGATCGATAAAGATGGAAAAGAGGCGGTCCCAGCCACGGGAAAAATCGCGGTGGCCAAAAAACCCGCTCCTCTGATCAAGGTTGATGGTATTGAGATCTCTGATCCCGCAATAGAGTCCTATTTTACCGGTCTTACATATACCTTCAGGGCCCGCACTGAAAAACCTGCAAAAGGGGCAATCCTTAATATCAGTGGAAAACAATACAAAATGACCGGCTCCGGCACTTCCTGGGAACTCAAACACGTTATAGACAAGGCCGGAACATTGAACTATTCTATAGCCGCCTTAAATGAAGATGATGTGGAAGGCCTGCCGAAAAGTTCCTCAATGGATGTAAAGCCTGAATCCGAAAGATATAAAGACAATAAGAACGGCACCCTCGCGGATCTGTTAACGGGAAAGACCATCTCCAGGTTTCAGGAGAACGGTGATGGTACGATCACAGATCGTCTCACTCGTATGATGTGGACGCAATCAATCCCCAAGCGAAATACCATGACCTATGAAGAGGCTGAAGCCTTTGTGTCAAAATTTTCATTTGCCGGTTATTCCGGATGGCGATTGCCGACCGAAGACGAGTGGAATGACTTGATGGATAAAAACCAGTCAGCTCCTGCGCTTCCACCCGGACATCCATTTAAAATCAGGGGAAACGAGGCGTTCTGGTCAAAGGATTCAAAAGGAACAAGAGTATACGCAGCCAATATTTACATGGGAAAGACATCTCCCCAAAACAAAGACAATCTCTTTAATGTTCTCCTTGTGAGACGACCTGAATAAATGTTTAGATTATTATGTCGGCAGTTTAATTCCGGATTCCGGCAGAAAGGATAAAAACATGGGCTTTGTAACAATAGGCTCCGCCTCGCATGTTGGAAACAGAAAGGATAAAAACGAAGATTATTTCTCCTTTCACGTCCCGGAGGACGGCAGCATGCCCAAAAAAGGCGTTTTGCTGGTGCTGGCAGACGGTATGGGGGGCAGGGCCGGAGGCGCCCTGGCCGCGAAAATAGCCGTCGAAGCAATGTTGGAAGAATATTACAGAGATAAATCTTCAAGCATACAGGAATCTCTCAACATAGCTTTTTTTAAGGCCAATGAAGAGGTAATAGCCAGGGGTGACATGGACCGAAGCGTTCAGGGCATGGCCACTACCCTTATCGCGACAGCAGTTACAAAAGATAGACTCTATCATGCCCATGTGGGTGACAGCCGCGGATATCTGATAGACGGAGATAGAATAATACAGCTCACAGAAGATCATTCTATTGTCGCGGGGCTGGTAAAAGCAGGGTATATCACTGAAGAACAGGCGCCCGGCTACCCGGGAGGAAATGTCATCACGAGGGCAATAGGCCTAAAGGATGATTTAAAGGTTGATGTTTCTGAAGAGGCGGTTAAAATAAGGCCCGGTCAGTATGTTATGATCTGTTGCGACGGTCTTCATAAGGATGTCCCGGAGCAGGAAATCCTGGAAATATTCAATGCTTTCAGGGAACCGGCTGAAATATGCGACAACCTGGTGGAAAGGGCACTGAATAAAAGCGGTGACGACAATATCACTGTACTCGTGGCAAGGATTGAAAAGACTCATTCCGGTTTCTTTTCCAACCTCAAAGACCGGCTTTTAACTTGAATACTTATGAGGTGCTTCTTAAATGGTGGATGAACGAATAGGTGATTATGAAATACTCAGCTCTCTTGGAAAAGGGGGCTTTGGAAGTGTTTATAAGGCCCAGGCGAATAATGGAAACCTTGTTGCCATTAAGGTTCTTAACCCCCAGGTGCTGGATAATCAAAAGGTAGTAAAAAAATTCTTTCACGAAGCAATGATACTTGCAAAACTGGATCACCCTAATATCTGCCGGCTTATAGAATTCTTTCCCGATGGTCAGAACTACGCCATTGTAATGGAATATATTGAAGGCACGGAATTAAAGGAACTCATGCAGCAGCAACCCGGCAATCTGATTCCCTTTGATCATGCCTTCAGGATTGCCAAACAGAGTCTCTCCGCGTTTCGATATGCTCATGAAAATGGTATATTGCACCGGGATATCAAGCCGGCCAATATCATGATAGACAAACAGGGAAACTGCAAGATAATGGATTTCGGAATCGCAAAGGTAGCAGGCGCAGCCACGCATGATACTGCCGCCAGTATGCTCTCCATACACTACACTCCGCCTGAAAGGTTTGATCCAAGCAGAGTGGTTGATGCCAGATCCGATGTTTACGCCCTTGGCCTTGTGTTCTATGAACTTTTTGCCGGAAGAAGACCCTTTGATGTGGAAGAGACATCACAAATCATGTTCTGGCACCTGAATGAAATTCCTGAACCTGTTGACACCTATGTATCCGGCTTACCGAGGGAAGTGGTTTCTTCCATAGAAACGGCCCTGGAAAAGGATCCTGATGACCGTTTCCAGGACTTCAGAGAATTTGATGAGGCATTGGGAGAAGGGATTCCCGGGGTGGATTACACCGCCACGCTAATTAATAATGAAGCAACCATGATTGATCAGACAATAATAACAATCCCTAAGGAGCCTTCAGAAATAAAGCATAAAAAGAAAAAAAAGAAGGGTTCGGGCCTATCCGGCGCAATGATAGTGGCGATAGCTGCCGGAGCTGTTATTATCCTTGCGGCAATCGGATTGATTGCCTTTAAGGCGTTTTCGCCTCAGCAGCAGGCAGGGCAGATCCTTGTCTCTGATAAAAAAGTATCCGCCAGGGTGATTCCGGGCGGTGATCCCAATACAAAAGGTTTTTATGAGATTTCACACGCGAAAGACAACAGTACCATGATAGCCATTCCTTCAGGCCAGTTCATCATGGGTTCTGACAGATATGAGTCGGAAAGGCCTCGGCAGAACATTCGGCTCGATGAATACTTTATAGACAAGTATCCGGTAACCAACGCACAGTTTAAGATGTTTATAGATGAGACAGGCTATACCACTGATGCAGAAAAAAAAGGCGTCGGCATGATTAAGATAATTGGAAATTTAAAATCCTTTAAGGGTGCCACATGGATCAGACCTGAGGGAGCCGATGAAATAGATGATAAGATGATGGATCATCCGGTAAGGCAGATATCATATAATGACGCCCTGGCCTACTGTCAGTGGGCCGAAAAAGACCTCCCCACCGAGGCCCAGTGGGAAATGGCGGCAAGGGGAACTGAAGGACGTCTTTATCCCTGGGGAGATGACCAGCCTGATGAAACCCTGGCAAATTACAATGATGCCGTTCTTGATGGAACTACTCCCGTTACAGAGTATGAAAAGGGACAGAGCTATTACGGGGCCTTTGATATGGCGGGAAATGTGTATCAGTGGTGTAAGGACTGGTATGGCGTAGGTGAAAGAAAGGCGGAAAATCCATCGGGCCCTGACCAGGGTACGGAACGGGTGCTGAAGGGCTCTTCATATAGCGAGAGCATGGACATTTCGGCAGCGCGTATGAGATCTGAACCTGATACCAGCAGTTCCCTCTACGGCTGCCGCTGCGCAAAAAAAATTGAGTAGTCTTTTTTTACTTATTTAATTCCTTTAACACATCATCGGTTATATCGACTTTTGGATCCAGATAGCCCACCGCGTTAGGATCCTTAAGTATTATCGCAAAACCCTTCTTCTTAGCCACATTTTTCAGGACCGCGTCCGCTTCCAGTAAAATAATTGAAACCAGCTCTCTGTCTTCATTTGAGATATCTTCCCTGGCATCATCCACAAGCCTTTGATACTCCTTGTAAGCCCTATTGAGGGTCTGAACCTTGTTTCTCCTTTCAACCGGGTCCATTTTATCCCCTTCATTATCAATGTTTGCCTTAAGGTCATTCAATTCATTAAGCTTTGTCTTGAGCGCCGCTTCTCTCTCATTTCGAAGCTTAATTATATCATTCTTTGCCGCCTTTCCTTTTTCCGATTCATTGACCAATCTCTGAAGATTTATATAACCAACCTTGTCCTGAGCCAGTGAGGAAGAACTGATAAACATAACCGCTGCAATACAAACACCTGAAATCCATATTCTTTTCCGCATAATAGTCTCCTTTTTAATCTTTTTGACAGGATTTACTGGATCTA
>CAZJOB010000040.1:13785-15486 GCA_964547435.1 uncultured Desulfatiglans sp.
TCTTCTTCCTCCTCTTCTTCGTCTTCTTCCTCATCCTCTTCTTCAATCTCAATCCATAATGGAGGCGCCGTGAAAAAATCTTCCCCGCCTGATGATGAAAGTATTTTCTCAATGGCTTCCTGTTGCGAAGTAAATATACCTGAGGTTGAAGCTGTCAGTACCGAAGGAGCAGCAGATGCGTCGGGGTCAATTACCTCGATCCCTATCTGAATCGCTCCCGGCCTGTCCGGAAAGGTCGCTTTTCTTAAGCTTGGAGCCTGATCTTTAAACGGATATCTCTCAAGCCTGCCGCCATTTCCTGAGGGATCTTCAATAATAACTATTGCCGAATAATCAATGTCCTCTTTAGTGGGATGTTTGCCTGTATCAGTCAAAATAAATAACACGCTGTTAACATCCAGTTGTGGCGCTGCCGAAAGACCGATTGTCCCCGAGTTTATAACCAGCTCATCCCCTATGATCGCATTTGAAAGAAGGCTGTTATCATAATTGCCTGTTCCGTCATCACTGGCCCGCCACGCGTCATAATCAGAAGAATTGGTATAAACCGGAATATCTTTATATGGTTTACCGTTGATCGTTACACTATATCCATCCGGCACAGCCACACCATTCAGGGAGCCTTTCATGGTCAACTCAATATCACCATTCGGGCCCGCATCTATATAGTTATATATTATACTGTTCAGCATGACCTGCTCCTCATAAAGGTCTCTCTCCGAATCTATATTCGGATCTGCAGTAATCTCCACGACCTCCTGGGCCTTAATGAATATTCCGCCATCTCCATAACTAGCGTCGGCAGTTAACACGCCGCCATTCTGAGTATTGAGACTGATTGATATCGGGTTGCTGCTATCAGCCTCATAGTTAATATTGTCAGTAACATTTCCGGCATCGCTATTTGTTGTCCATCTGCTGCCGATATTGGCATTATTAGCGGTTACTATTAATGACAGATTATTAGCCGTAAGTATGCCTCCGTTACCTGCATCAAGAATATCCCCGCCCTGTGAAATAATGAACAGATTATCCTCCAGATTGCCCATGCTGTTGTCCACGGTGATTGAGCCTGATACGGACGTGAGGCTCACGGTCTGTACCCCGCTCCCGGTATTTAAAGTAATTTTACTGGTTCCGAACCCATCGTTCTCAACCAGTGAAATATTTCCGGTTTCCCCCTCACCCCTGGTTGTGAGTATTATATCTCCTTCTGCATCTGTCCGAAGCTCATTCCCTTCTCCGATTCCTATGCCCGCCTCCGTATCTATCATTACATTGTTTGCCGTAATAATGCCTGACGGGCTTATTATATTACCGGTTGCGTTAATCTCAACATCACCAGCCCCGGTATTTATACCACCGTTTACTATAACTGCACCATTTGACTTGAGAGTCGCCCCGGCAGCAGTAATAGCCTGTACGGCAATATCCCCGCCTGTTGAAATCAATGAGACATTAGTTCCGGCATCGACCGCGTTGGTAATATCAATATTATTTATAGCGGTCATGTTTACAGAGCCTGTTTCAGCAGTCACGGTTCCCCCTGCCGTAATGCCGGCAGATTCAGATGTGAATATCACATCAGTCCCTGCGTTTACTGAATCTGTTACAGTTATGTCTCCCGAATTCGCCACAACATTAAGAAGCCCTCCCACTGTCACGCTGTTGAGGTCTATTCCGTTTGTCTCCGCTATATAC
>CAZJOB010000041.1:0-15196 GCA_964547435.1 uncultured Desulfatiglans sp.
GATCAAGTCGCGGAATGACATCTGGGGAAATTTGACTTTTTACGAGTTCAACAATTTTAAAAATTGCTCAGAATGACAAGGTAGGTAACTCAATCAATATGAATGCTGGAATCTATAACTACCTGAAAACACTGGGTTTCCATCCCTGTAACAAGTGCGGGGCAGGCTCCATAAGCGGGAATGACAGAAAAAGCTAAAATCCAACTTTTTATGAGAGCATCAAACCTTAAATTGACTGATTTTGATGTCACCGCCAGGCATATGAGCGATTAACTCAAGTTGCCCGCCGAGGGCCTTTATCAGCCGTTGCAGGGTGCTTATCTGCATATCTTCCTGTGATTCCAACTTAGATAGACTTGCCTGTTTTATTCCTATGTTTTTAGCCAGATCCTCTTGAGTAAGTCCGATTTCTTTGCGTATTTCAGCCAAAAGCATCTCTGTCATAATATCTCTGGCTTTGTCCTTTGCTCGTTCGACCCGCTGTGTATCCATCTTCTCTGCAAGTCTCTCAAATTTTTTTGCCATTATATAAGTCCCCCATTTTTGAATGTTTCGACCCTTTTACTGTATCGACATGTGGTCGAGATAATGCAGGGCCTAGATGACGAATCAATTCAACGCTGACAAATAAATCCTCCTGTTAGTCCTCAGTAAGAGTTTGCCACCATTTCTCGAATTCGTCGGTATATTCAATTTCCCACATGCTGATATTATAGCTAATAATCTATATTCGTCAAGGGCTATATTTAGTGGAAGAAATCTCTTTGGCCCATAAGACGACAAAGGGAATTTTCAACAGCCTTGAAAAAGGCTAACAATCTTAAAGTCATTTTCTAAAGTATTTGGTTCAGTTTGGCAAGGCAATAGGCCTGGATTTAAGATTGATAACAGCGGATGAGGCATACCATGATAATGATGATGTTATATATTCTGAAAATAATGTTCACCTGATAACGCCACCTGGTTCTAAGGTATCTTTTCCGGCGCATGTTGATAAAGAGACATTGCAGGTAAAGTGTAATGATTTTTGTGATACACCCATGGAAGGAAGAAAAAACAAGAACAAACGAGTTTTCTTGATGCTGTAGGATTTTAAAGAACACAATATTACAAGATAATGACGATATAATAACATTTTAAGAAAGGTCGAGCTAAAACAGCTAAATATAAATCGAATCCGGTTTTTTGAATGAACAACCGGTTTTCGGAGTGTGGAATCAGGTTAAGAAAAATACTTTTTAACACCCTCTATTATTGTATGATAGACTGATTTCATATGTGCTGATTTTCAGGCAAATCCATACAAGATTTTTATGAGATTCCAGCATTCACAATGATTGAGTTATTCACCATTGTCATTCTGAGCGAAACGAAGAATCTCTCTCATGCATCTTTTATTCTGAATGGCATGATTCGGCATGTGACTGGTCATAAAATGAAGACCCTTCGCTTTCCATCCTCCGTAGCAGTGCTACTGCGGAGGACGGGCGCTCAGGATGACAAGTTTCGAGTGCGGCTACAGATGCTTGCCTGGCAATTTTCTCAATTAAGACAAAGTGTTGCCGACGAATTTGTAAATAAATCCCCTCGGTATCACAATGGCATCAATTCAGTAGATTCATTGCCCTTAGCATGTCTGAATTTTTTCCTAATTTTCTGCAGTCTTCTTTTCTTCCAGGGCCAGCTCTTGTTTACACTTGCTTATATATTCCAGTGCTTCATGATACTGACCTACATCAGGGTAATTCTCAATTAAATAGGTGAATCTTTCAAGGGCAGGCCTGTACTTCCCGCTTTTAAAGTAGAAATGCCCGACATATAATTCGTATTTACAGAGGGCTGTCAGGCATTCTTTTAATTTTTTCCCGGCCTCATTATAATATTCACTCTTCGGATACCGGATAATGAATCGTTCAAATTCCTGCCTGGCCTTATTTGTAAATGTCTGATCCCTGTCAAAGGATCTGATTCGTTCAAAGTAGCACATTCCCTTTTGAAATGACACATACGGCGCGTTTTTGTCCTTTGGATGAAGCCTTTCAAACTCATCATAAAGGTCAAAGGCTACATCATACTCGCCTCTTTTAAAGAGTGTGTCGGCGAGTTTCAGGCTGGCGGTTTTTGCTGATTCAGAATAGGGGTATCTGTCTTTCACCGTCTGGAGCAACCTCGCCGCGGCTCCGAAATTGCCGTCTTTCATCTGCTTCAGGCCTTTACTCAAAAGGGTCTCAGGGCCTTGATCTTCCGGCGGCTGTTTTTTAAATGCAGCACACCCATCAAACAGAAAAACAGCAACAAAAAGAAGGATCAGGTATTGCCAGGTAGATAGAAATCTTTTCATAATATTGAAATTCCGTGGTTATCAGAGAAGCTTTTTAAGCTCATCCTCGATTGAACTCTTGGACTGTGCCCCGACAATCGTGTTTACAACCTCGCCACCCTTGAAAAGGATAAGAGTGGGTATGTTTCTTATACCGAATTTAGCCGGGGTTTGTCTGTTATTGTCAACATCCATCTTGGCTATTTTTATCTTGCCTTTATATTCTTTGGAAAGTTCCTCCACTACCGGTCCAACCTTTTTACACGGGCCGCACCATTCGGCCCAGAAGTCTACCATGGCAGGGATATCCGAATTCATAATCTCAGATTCAAAACTGTCATCAGATATTTCAAGAATATCGCCCATAAGAATCTCCTTTCAAAAAACTGTTTAAAAACGGATTAACATGTGACAACCGGTTTGTCAACCGAATCATCATTCATTCAGATATCTGTCAGCCTCTATAGCCGCCTTGCATCCGGTGCCTGCCGCGGCTATTGCCTGACGAAACATGGGGTCCCTTACATCGCCTGCGGCAAAGACACCATCAATGTTTGTCCGGGCGCCTTCTTTACAGATTATATAGCCTTTTTCATCCAGGTCAAGCTGCCCCTTAAAAAGATCGGTTGCCGGAGAATGGCCTATGCCCATAAAGATCCCATCAGCGTCGCGTTCGGTGAGTTCGCCTGTCTTAACGTTTTTCAGGATGATCTTATTTACCCCCTTCTGTTCGGTCCCTTTAATCTCTTCCACTATCGTGTTCCAAATGATATTAATTTTGGGGTTTTTAAACAACTGCTCCTGCATGTATTTTTCCGCCCTGAGTTCATCCCTTCTGTGTACGATGTTCACCTCTTTTGCAAATTTTGTGAGAAAGATCGCCTCTTCTGCGGCAGTGTCACCGCCGCCTATGACAAATATGATCCCGTCTCTGTAGAAAAATCCATCACATGTGGCGCAGGCTGAAATGCCCCTGCTTTTATAAGTCTCAACAGAAGGAAGGTCGAGATACCGGGCCTTTGCCCCGGTTGCTATAATAAGACTGCGGGCCCTGTACTCAGTGTCTTCAGCAGTTATGATAAACGGCCGGACGCTCAGATCAACCGCTGTAACGTCTTTCATTACAAATTCCGAGCCAAAGCGTTCCGCCTGTTTGCGCATATTTTCTATCAGATCAGGGCCTGATATTCCTTCAGGAAAACCGGGAAAGTTTTCCACATCAGTGGTTGTAAGAAGCTGCCCCCCGGCAGGAATCCCCTCAATGACAAGCGGAGTGTAACCTGAACGGCCGGCATATATCGCCGCTGTTAATCCGGCAGGGCCTGACCCTATTATTATAATGTCTCTTTCTTCCAATGTTCTCTCCTTATTTTGAATAGTGGGCGCTGTCAGTCATCACCTGAGTATCCCTGTAATACGTCCTGAATTATCTATTTTATCTCCCACCTTTGAGCCGCAGTAAGGGCATCTGTACTCATATTTGTCCCCTTCCGGCAAAACCAGCAGGAGTTTCTTGCTCACGGGAACAGCCTGCCCGCATTCAGTGCAATACAGCTCGGTTGCCTCCAGTTGATCAAAGTCGGATTCCTGCCTTACAGGCCGCCGGGAAAACCTTAGATTTCCATATTGAAAAGTATCTTTTTCCATGTTCAAAACCTCTGGATTAAACTCTCCGGTTGTGTTAATTGAAATTTATATTTTCAACAAATATAATATCTTGTTGCCGAATAGGCAAGGGGATCTTAAAATTAACTGATTTTACCGGGCACTTATGCCGGTATGGATATTCAGAAAAAAGCAGAATTATGGCAAATAAAAAGGATTACAACGCAACAGAAAAACCTGTTATTGAGGGGATTACCGGAGTAATACTGGCCGGTGGAAAAAGCAGCCGTTTCGGAAGCAATAAGGCCCTGGCAAAGTTCAATGGATTGCCCCTGATCGAGAGTGTCGCCTTCGGGCTGGGGGAAATTTTCCCCCGGCTTGCGATAATATCAAACAGCCCCCATGAATATTCCTACCTTGGCCTTCCCATATATGAGGATATTATAAAGGGCCTGGGTCCGCTCGGCGGAATCTATACGGGCCTTGAGTCCATTGAGGATGACTGGGGGTTCTTCACGGCATGCGATATGCCTTTTTTAAATAAAGGCCTCATTCGCTTTATGGCTGAACACAGAGACAGCATGGACGCTGTCGTGCCCAGGGTAGACTGGAAAATGGAACCCCTTTGCGCCCTTTACAACAAGAGATGTCTCCCTGAAATAAAAAGGCTGATCGCTGACGGGGTAACTCAGACAATAAAGGCCTATAATAATCTTCAGGTAAAGTTTGTTGAGGAGGAGACTATCAGGTCATTTGATCCGGATCTAAAGAGTTTCCTGAACGTCAACAGACAGGCCGAACTGGCCCTGCTTTCCGGAATGGAGCAGGCCGGATGATTTTCCCATCGCTTAAAATATACTCAACCAACCTTTTAAGGGGTTAAAATAATATGACAGAATTAATCCTTGCTGTAAGCCTTGCCGTAATTATTTCTGCCGGCTGTTCGATGTTTGAGGCTGTGCTCTATTCGGTGCCCCTGAGACACATAGAATCAATGATCAGGGCCCATAAAAAGAGCGGCCTGATCTTTAAAAGATTGAGGAAGAATGTTGAGCGGCCAATCGCCGCAATCCTCTCTTTAAACACGCTTGCCAATACGGCAGGCGCGGCAATTGCCGGCGCCGCGGCAGCCAGGGTTTTCGGGCATGATTCTCTTGTGCATTTCTCCCTGTTCTTTACGCTGACAATACTTATATTCTCCGAGGTCCTGCCAAAGACCGCCGGAGTTGTCTATTCCGTGGCCCTCGCTCCTCTGGTGGCCTATCCACTCAGGTGGCTGGTTATTGTAATGACACCGGTAATCTGGGTTACAGGGCATCTTACCGGTCTCATTTCCAGGAACAGGCCCGCGGATGCCGTATCACCGGAAGAGTTGAAGATAATGGCCCAGATAAGTCTGAGGACAGGAGGAATTGAACGTTATCAGGAAATGGTGATAGGAAATATACTTACCCTTGGAGAAAAGGCTGCCAGGGATGTAATGACCCCCAGAACAGTGATCTTTTCATTGAGCAAAGACCTGAGACTTGAAGAGGCGTGCAAAAAGACAATTCAATGGGAGCACAGCCGCATACCTGTATATGACAAAGATCCAGAAGATATTGTGGGGATTGTTCTGACCAGAGAGCTGTTCATGAACCTGGCAGCCGGTAAAAAGGATCTGACGCTGGACCAGATGATGCGCCCTGTGCGCTTTGTTGCGGAAAATGCCAGGCTTAACAAGATGCTGATGGATTTTACAGGATCAAGAGAAAAGCTTTTTGTGGTTATTGATGAGTATGGAGGCCTTTCAGGCGTGATATCCATGGAGGATATTCTCGAGGAGATTCTGGGAAGAGAGATCCTTGATGAATCAGACAGGGTGGCGGATAAACGCAGGCTGGCAAAGCAGAAAAGGGCGGGCATGTTTCATGGCAACGAAAAAACCGGTTAATGGAACAGAGAATTATTAAAATAATAGAGGAAAGAGGCCCTTTGACAGGATCGGAACTGGTGAATATCTCCGGTGATGACCCGCTCCTGTTTCTTCGGACATGCAGGCTGTCCGGCAAACTGAACACGAAAGTAATAAGCACAAGATATCTGCGGCTTGATAGAAATATAGACGGCTACGCGCGTCTTTCTCCCTCTATTTTAAGAGAGTTTCTTACCTATTCTGTAACTGGCCTCACATGCGATCCCGAATCAATTGAAACCAGGGCACTGGAAATAGAATCAAAAATAAGGACCATAAGCAGGGCAAAATACGATCTGGCGCACAGCGTTGTATCTTCTCTTATGGGCAGTATGGAGTATGATTTAAGAGAGCGAATCTGTTTTGTTATCGCAGGTGATATAGTCTTTAATATGGCCAATGATGTGCCCCGCCCTGAGAGAAGCACAAAAAAGATGGTAAGGGGCTCTGATATGGATATTGTGGTGATAACTGATGATCAGTTTCCTGAAAGGCATAGAGAACGGTTGGATGAGGAAATATACAAGGAAAAATACCGGCTTCTGTTAAATCCATATATGAAGGAAGAGATAGATTACATACTAAAGGATATTACCCGTGTAAAGGAACAGATGAAATTTGAGACCTTTAAACACATGGTGGCGTGCAAGATACTGCATGAAGGCAAACTGCTCCTTGGAAGCAAACAGATTTTTCACTCAATAAAGAGGCTTTTAATGAAAAACGGCGTTAATCAAAAGATTGAAGAGATGGAAAAAATGGCCGGGGAATTCAGACTAAGGGCTGAAAGGTGTCTTCTGGTGGAGGACATCGATAAGGTTAAGGAGGATAACTACCATCTATTCTATCCTGCCGAAGAGTCCGAGGAGTTTGAATAAAGTGACTCATAGCATGTTAGTCTCGGTATAAAAAAGCTTTTTACGAATTCATCAATTCTTCTCTGTTTCCCTTTGCAAATGAGGAGCCAAAAAGCTTTATATGAATTTTATGTCAGGATTTCGAGCTTTATCTTCTTGTCTTTGAGGTTGCCTTGACTGTCAAGAAGATCCCTGCCTGCTATCCTGTCGAGCACATAGATCAGGTTGCCGCCCTTTCCGGCGTAATTCTGTCCATATGAGATGGGCACTTCCGGGGTTGGATCCTCCAGAAGAGACCTTGTAACTGATTCGGTCTTTCTTTCTCCATTTGCCAGCAGCACCACTGTGCCTGCCTTATAAACAAGTTCCGCGCCCATAGAAACAGCGTACCTGGGGCAATCCTTAACCGAAGAAAAATGCCCGTCTGCAACCGAGTTCTTGATGGTGTTATCGTCAAGTTTGACAAGCATGACAGAACTTCCCTTAAATGGTATTCCCGATTCATGAAATGCCACATGACCCCTGCCGCCTACGCCTATTACCTGCAGGTCAATTCCTCCCGCCTTTTTGATCTTGCGCGCGTACCCGTCAAGAATCTCTTTTTTTATCCACGAAAGATAATCTGAATGCGCATTTTGCTTTATGGCAATAGACTTGCCGGCGTCTGTGCCTTTGTATTCCCAATCCTCTGAATTCTTTTTCAGTTCACTTATCAGCCTCTTCTGATCTATCAATGATCCAAACGGCACATTTGTTTCAATGAATTTTTTCTTTAAAAGGCCGAAAAACTCCTGAATCATAAAATAACAGTAGCTTTCAGGATGAACAACACGCTGCTGAATATTCTCGCCGGGAAGACCCACGTATTCATCAAGATTAAAGCTCCTGACACGCCCACTGTCAAACTTGCCTTCATTCGCCGCCTGTGCCAGGTATTTGTACAGGCCTGTGGGTGAATTTCCCGTGGCGAGCCCCAGCACGATCTCCTTTTTTGTCTTTGATATTCTGGTTATCTGCTTTTTTACAATATCCGCTGCAACCAGGCTCATGTGTTCGAAGTCTTTTGTTATGAATACCTTAATAGACATGTTCCTGCTCCTTTATTTATGAATATCTCAACCCAGGATACGTTTCACCAGGTCAGCGATCTCTTCACAATACTTATTGGTCACCGATTCCGAAGGCCCTTCAACCATTACCCTGCACATGTTCTGTGTTCCTGAATACCGGACAAGCACTCGTCCTTCCTCGCCCAGCTCCTCTTCGATCCTCTCTATCACCTCCATAATCTGAGGCTCCGAACTGATTTCAGGTTTTCTCTTCACATCCACATTAATCAGTTTCTGTGGATAAATATCCATCATTCCCGCGAGTTCCGAAAGGGGCTTACCCGATCTGATCATGGCGGCAAGGAGCTGCAGGGCGGTGATAATTCCGTCGCCTGTGGTGTGCTGATCAAGAAAGATCATGTGGCCTGAATCCTCACCCCCGATCACTCCTTCCATTTTCAGCATATCCTCAAGGACATAACGATCCCCCACCTTTGATGCATGGTGCTTGAAGCCGTATTTTTTGCAGGCCACTCTTAATCCAAGGTTGCTCATAACCGTGCTTACAAGCAGGTCGTGTTTCAATCTGCCCCTGTTTTTAAGGTTGTTGGCGCATATCAGCAGAATCTGATCTCCGGTGATTTCTCGTCCTTTTTCATCAACCGCTATCAGCCTGTCTCCGTCCCCGTCAAAGGCCAGTCCGATAGCGGCCCCTGTTTCCACGACCTTTTTTCTAAGATCCTCTGTATGCTGGGAACCGCATTTGTCGTTTATGTTGATCCCGTTTGGAGAGTTGTGAATAACCTCTATCTTTGCGCCTAGTTCCCAGAAGGCTGCCGGAGCAACCTTATAGGTGGCGCCATTGGCCGTATCCAGAACTATCTTCATGCCCTCAATGGAGATATCCCTGGGAAATGTGTTCTTGAGAAATACTATATAGCGGCCGTTTACGTCGTCCAGGCGGAATGCCTGGCCCATATCCCTGACAGGAGGCACGAGTTCATGAAGCGTGTTGCTCAGCATCAGGTCTTCAATCGCCTCCTCCTGTTCATCAGAGAGCTTGAAGCCGGACCCGGAGAATATTTTAATGCCGTTGTCCTGATATGGATTGTGAGATGCGGAAATAACAATCCCCGCGTCAGCGCGCATGCTCTGGGCCGCAAACGCGATTCCCGGAGTAGGCAGGACCCCCAGCAGATAGGGATTTCCGCCCATTGAGGTTATGCCGGACTCAAGAGAGCTTTCAAGCATGTAGCCCGATATGCGTGTGTCCTTGCCTATCACAACCCTCGGCCGGGCGCGTTCTTTCTTAAGAATATAAACAACCGCCTGGCCTATGGCAAAGGCGATTTGAGCGTTCATAGGATACCGGTTTGCTTCTCCACGCACTCCATCGGTGCCGAATAATTTACCCATAAAAAAACCCCCGATAAGATGTTATAAAAATTGAACAATCTCCTTTGTCTTTTCACACAAAGAATCAACAATTCTCTGAAGCCATAGAGTTCCTTTTTGAGAAACCTGCGCGGTAAGACCCTGTATCACCGCTATATAATCCGCGCCGCCGACCTTGGACTTTTCATAAGAAGAAAGAAAATCATCACGCAGGCCCTCAATAACGCTGTTTTTCATTGTCTTTGAAAAGAGGTCTTCTATTTCCGAATATTTTAGAAAGAGCTGGCTCCTGTCCGCTGTCCGGGCGCCTTCCTTTGCATCTTCGGGGGGCGCCTTTACTTTTTCAGCCAGCACTTTCATTCGTTTCAGGCGCTCTTTCTTCGCGAGAGCCAGTTTGTCAAGCGCCCCTTCAAAGACTAGCCTGCCCAACTCCTGATTATCGAAAAACGGCCTTCTTACATGAATGTACCACTCCTCAAGCGCCGTCAGATTGGCAAGATAGATTATATTATTTTCAACAATGCGGCGAAGATTAGGGTAGGACTTTGGTCTGTAATCGATTGTCTTTCCCTGGTGGGTCTTTCCCACTATGAGTTTATTATCCTCAATAAAGTCATTCCGCAGCACGGAGTTGGCCGCAACCACATTGCCGTAACCCATGCGCAGAGGACCCACGATTCCGCCCTGGCCCCCTAAAAATATCGCTGGCTGATTAAGCATGACACCCCTGGGCACATCGCCTATCAATGATGGTGTGGTCTTGTCCCCGTCAGGGGTGAAATTGAAGTGAATATAGGAACTGCCTACCTCGCTGTGATCCTTTCGGCTGGTTCCCCCGGCCATAAGGCAGTCACAGAAATTGATAAGGCTGCCGAGTGTCACAAAGGGAAAGAGTATGGTCTGTTTTATCCCAACACAATGAGCGCCGTTGGCCTCTTCTTCCAGTATGCATCCCTCACGCACCTGGGCCCCGGAACCCATGTTCGCCTTATCGAGAAACACGGATCTGGTAAAATATCCGCCTTTCAGTTCAACATTCGGCCCCAACTGGCAGTTATCAACCGTAACCGGGCCCTCATAGCCGAGCTGAGATCCTGCGGATATGACAGTGTTTTCACCATATATCCTGCAGCCGGGATATATTTTTACATTATCTCCTGATATCCGATCAATCCTGACTTCATCACCCAGATCAATGCTGAAGGGGTTGGGGATATCCACACCCTTTTCAATAAGGTGAAGAACCTTATCATGACATCTAAGCTTTATTTCCATGACCCTCTCCGAAAAGGTTTTTTCATATATTAATTCAATATTATTTTCAAATCATTTTTCCGGTTCAATCCGAATTTTTCAAAGGTAAATTCCCTGGATTATTATTCCATTTTTGGATTGACACATAAGACCTTTCTCCATATATTTTCGAATCATACCAATAATGTTGCACTCATAAAAAGTCCAGCAAACGTCATTCCCGCGCAGGCGGCTGTCTGCCGGTATGTGAAGGGCTCTTTTAATAAGAAGGATGCTTTCCCCCATGAAAAGATCAAATCTCGGCCAGTATGTTGACAATCTCCTGGAGGCAGTCATTAACCGGACCGCTCCTCAGGGGCCTTATCGAAATTCGATCTCGAGTCTGGCTGAGGAGATTCTGGCATCGAAATGCCGCGATATAAAGGTTGTGATTTTCGGAGGAGGCACAGGGCTTTCCACTGTTCTCGGCGGAAACTCCAGGTTTGATGACTGGCCCGGCAATCCCTTTGTGGGGCTTAAACAGGAATTTCCCCTGCTTAATGTTGTCGTCTGTACCACGGATGACGGCGGCTCAACAGGACTTCTTTTACGTCAACTGCCTATAATGGGGATCGGAGACATTCGCAAGGTTCTTCTTTCCCTTGTCTTAAGTGAAAACCTTCGAAAGACCTACGATCTGGATGATCTATCGATCCGGCAGGCAATTCGCGCCATTCACGACCTATTCAATCATCGTTTTCGTGAAGGCTCTCGTGATTTTCGTTGCATTGCGAATCCCCTCCTTGCCATACCCTCTTCCCTGAGAGGATGCTGCCCGGCATCTCTCAGCAACCTTTTATCATCACTTGGCGAATATATCTCTCCTGGCGGAAAAGGCCCGACAATAATGCCCGGAGGGCATTGTCTGGGGAATCTTTTACTTACGGCGGCAATATTCCGGTCTGCTAAAGAAACAGGGGTCTATCCTCCTGATTCAAGGGCAATAACTGAGGGGATCGATACACTGTCCCGCGCCATAGGGGTGACTCCCGGAATAGTGCATCCGGCGACAGCCACACCAGGGCAGCTTATATTGAAATACAGCAATGGCGTCGCGGTCCGGGGACAGAGCAAGGCCGCGGTAACGCAGCGTCTTTTGCCTATTGATCGTTTATCAGTGGAATGCTGCGAGATCCCCCATGTGAGTGAAGAGATTCTAAGGGCCATAAAAAAGGCAGACCTCATACTTTTTGCCCCGGGCAGTCTCTATACGAGCATCATGCCGATCCTGAAGCTTTCGCAGGTTACCAGGGCAATCCGGAATAATCAAAAGGCGCTTAAAATCCTTGGCGCCAATTTCTGGGTACAGGCAGGCGAGACCGATATATCCAGGCGCAGAAGGAATCGCGGATTTCATGTCTCCGAATTGATTGAGGCCTATGATCACAATATTACCGGCGGTTCGAAAGGGCTGTTTGACGTGGTGCTGAGCGCCAATCTTGAGCATATACCAGGGGATGTGATTCGCAGCTATGCACTGGAAGGCAAAAGCCCTATATACCTTGATCGCAACCGGGTTGAAGATCTCGGGGTCCTGCCTGTAGAGGCAACCATCTACTCCCCGGAACGTCTGAGGATCGATAATGTGATCCATCATGACCCTCAGGAATTTTGCATGGCTGTCCGCGCCCTTCTTACTGCTCACAGGCATCTGAATCTGAAAAGGGGGAAGGCTGCCCTGAAGCCATTACAAGAAAAAAAGAGGGAACTTAAATGCACGAATTCTCCACTGTTTCATTCCTACTATTCTGAGACAGTAACTGCGCTGAAGGAGAAGAGATTTTATCCGAAAAACCTTCTGAATAAAATTCTCGATATTGTATGGGAGAACCGTGATATAAGAATCGAACACCTGAAGTTTTTTCAGGGCGCAAGGATCATTCCCGCTGCAAGATGGACCAGGAGCAAGGAATGGGATAATGTGCTTGGATATTATGATCCCGATGATGGTTTATTGAAGATCCATGAGCAGGCGGCAGGGGATTCGGAACTTCTCAGGGACAATCTGCTCACAGCCCTGGGTGAGTCTCTTCTTGGGAGATACATAGAGAGCCGTCGCTGGGTAAATGAGGAAGCTGCTGATTTCTGGGGCATGCAGCGTTATGAGATTCGGTTGCGGCAGGAAAAGGATCGCATATGTTTTCTTGATGATAAGGCCCTGCACAGGTATCTCAGACTGGCCCGCATGCTTGAGAGTCCCCATGACCAGGACATCTTTGGAATAACGCTAAATGACCGGGAAGGGTTTATCCCGCCCGGACTGCTTTTCGGTCTGTTATACGCGTGGTACCTGAACAACGCCTATGGAAATGTCATGGAATATGAGATGTCGCTCCTTCGCTGGCCCCCTGAAAAACTGATACCATGTCAAATGGAAGAATATAGACGTAAAAAGGAACTCATAAGTTTCTTTAGAAATGTGGTCTTTATGCATGCGAATGAATAAAGTTCAGCAGGGAGATATAGAATGAAAAATTTACGTGTAATTCTGATTAGCGGCCTTTCCGGTTCAGGAAAAACCACTGCCATTAAGGCCCTGGAAGATGTTGGTTTTTACTGTGTGGATAACCTTCCCATCGTTCTTCTGCCCCAGTTTCTGGAACTCTGCGAAAAGTCAGGGGGAAAGATATCAAAGGTCGCAGTTGTAAAGGATATCCGTGAAGAGGCTTCACGCCCTGTATCACGGCAGCTTACAGACCCGGTAAACGGGAAAGAGCTTACACTTAACCTGGAGGACGCCTCAGGGGATGCAGATTTGTCAACAGAGTCCCGAAGGATCATTCAGGATCTGAAATGGGCGGGATACTCTATAGAAATTATATTTCTTGAGTCAAAGGACACAATCCTTATAAAGAGGTTCAGCGAAACCCGGCGGCAGCATCCCCTGGCAGTGGGGGGCTCTATCAGGGACGGGCTTCATCTGGAGCGCAAAAAACTCCAGTTTATAAGGGATATGGCCGATCAGGTTATAGATACGACAACACTGAGCGTCCATGAACTCAAGCGGAAGATTCAGCAGTATGCGCAGGGGGAAAAGCCGGTTAATAGAATGACTGTTTCACTTATCTCATTCGGATACAGCTTCGGGATTCCCACTGAATCGGAAATAGTCATGGATGTCCGCTTTTTGCCTAATCCTTACTTTGTTGAGGAACTTCAAGGGTTTAACGGGAATAATCCGGAAGTTTACGAATATGTCATGCAATGGGAAGAGACAAAGGAACTGTTAAAGCATCTGGAAGAACTTATCCGGTTTCTGCTACCCCTGTACCAGAGGGAGATGAAGACCCATCTTACCATTGCTGTGGGTTGCACAGGCGGAAAGCACCGGTCTGTCTCAATCGTCAACCGGCTGGCAGAGATTTTTCAAAAAGACCTGGAGGATATGGGGTTGTATATGCTGGTGAAACACCGTGATATAGACAAGGGATAATTGGGATAGAGTGAAAAAAGTGAGCTAAAGTGAACTGGAGTGACTAAAGTGAACTAAAGTGACTAAAGTTGAAAAACAGTTTTAAAGAAAAAAAGCGCTGGAAGCGCGTTCCATAACTTTAGTTCACTTTAGTTCACTCGAAACTTTAGTCACTTTAAACCACTTTAGCTCACTTGAAACTTTAGGCACTGAATTACAACAGTGACTTGAGTGGGAAGCAGGGATCAGGTGTCAGGGGTGGAGGCAGGTAAAAACCAGGATGGGGAAATCTTAATTGACTTAATTTTGCAATAAGATTAGTTTTTTACTGTCGTGTCTTGTAGATAATATTTTTCTTTTTATAGTCTTACTTTTTCCTTTTCATATGGGGCATTCATCCGGTTTCTGTGGAATATACAGTCAACTCTTTCCATCTACTGTAGTTTAAAGGAAAAATATAATCTTTATTGCAAGAAAATGCGGGATCTTACGTCTATTAATTTAGAAATATTCTATGTTGCATCTTTAAATGAGTCTAATTATTAAAATTTAATTTATATATTTTAATCGATACGCATTATAATTGATCCTAAAAAAAACTTACATACAGGAGAGAAGCTGGTATGAATTCTCTAAAACCCTTTTTTTTTGAATCACTGAGATTATTGTCTTTAAAAATTTTTACGAAAAATCGCCAGCATGTATTACTGTCTGTCATTCTGTCCTGTGCCATAATCATATCATCATCAATGCTTCATGCGCATGACAGCGGTTATGTACATCCCTATATTGCTGAACAGGCATTCTGGGTGTGGCCCAAAGACACCTCTCATGAGGTATACACATATCTGGGTTATGGACTCAAAACACCCTGCGAAGACTTCTCCTGCGAAAGTACCATGTGCAATGACTCAAAAAGCGGGGCTTCAATCATCGAAGGCGCGATTGAAGAGGAGTGGTATGACACTGTCGCCAAAAAATGCAATACCTCCTCTTCGACACCCTTTGGATTTTCTCACCACTTCTATGACCCTGATATCCCGACCGATGACACCAACGGCCTCTGCGATTCACAGGGTGCGGCTGCCAGGGCTCAGACCTACTGGAATAATGCGATTTCCGCATATAAAAACGGTGTCAAAAATACGGCTTACTGGTACCTGGGGAAGATTGCCCATCTCCTTGCAGATTTATCGGTCCCCGCCCATGTCCACAGGGACCCTCACACCTCTTCGATATCTGATTCATATGAAAAGTATCACTAGTGTCCGGTTAATAATTAAATAATTTCAATTGGTTATCGTTAAGTCT